>JAHIMF010000011.1 GCA_018896645.1 Patescibacteria group bacterium
GCCAATCACTATTTGCAAGATACGGCCAATGATGGTGATAAGGTCGGTGGATGCCCAGCCAGTAGCGGTTTGGATATCAGCCATGCCTTCATCAGTAACTGGCTGGGCTTGTGTGGCTACGGGGAATAAAAAAACTGCCAAAACAAAAACAAGGCAGCTAATCGTAAAATATGAGAAAAATAATTTTCTTTTTGTTTTAGAAAACCTCGTCAAAGACCCAGGACTAAGCCGCTGGGGGTTACCATGGTGCATGTTTTCGGCCAATCTCAACCGAGGTTCCGCCCGAATCGAGAGGTTATGTTTATTACAAGGCATGGGACTACCTCCTTTTGGAATTTTATAATGAAAAAATACAAACCAATGTAGAGATAGCTCTACATATTTTCTAAAAAACCTGCTTGGAATAATTCTGATAAATAATATTGCTTACCAATGGTCTTATTAATGAATTAGTTCCTAGACCCAAAAAGAATCATCTTTTAATGGATCGTCTGGTATCTTCTTCTGTTAATTTGCCAATGCGGCGCAAATAATCTTTTTTGGAACGGATCCCCATTCGCCTAATAGCATCTTCCTTTTGAGCGCGTTTAGTCTTCGGCTTTTTATAGTATCTAGAATCCTTAGCTTGAATTAAAACTTTACTTTGTTGGAGCCGCCGAGTAAATCGCCTAAGCAAGCTTTCAATTGACTCTCCGCTTTTTCTTTTTATCTCAACCATAAAATAATGTTAGCTATAATTCATTATGTCAAACAACAAATTATAACTATCAAATTTCACCTGCCCTTCTTTTTTAAACATTAAAACATGAAAACATGAAAACATGAAAACAATTTGCTTTAATGCTCTAGTGCTTTCATGATTTACTATACCAAAATTTTCCGCTATAGTCAAATAATATCACACTGCCCCGATCAATGGTTCTCCGCCAAGCAGGTGTAAATGTATATGGTCCACTATCTGTCCCCCATCCTTGCCGCAATTAAAGACCAATTTATAACCCGAAGCGGCAAAACCAAATTTACGAGCCATTTCCTTTGCCCTGTAGATCAAACTGCCAACCAATTCAATCCTTGCCTCATTAATTTCATCAACTGATGGAATGTGTTCCTTGGGTATAATCAAAAAATGATACTTAGCCTTGGGATTGATGTCCCTGAACGCGATCATCTGGTCATCCTCGTAAACGATATCTGCAGGAATTGTTTTGTTGATAATTTTACAGAAAATACAGTCGGGCATTATTTATTGTTTATCACTTATCATATTTTAAACTATTATCTTCAGAGATTTAGACGCGGTTAATAAAATTGTTAATAAGGTTAATAAAGTGAATAATCTCGTCGTCGTTATTAACTTTATTAACTACCGTATTAACCTTATTAACAGCTTTATTCATTCTATTAACACCGAATCTAATTACCCACATCAACAACCAACCTACTTTAACCGCTTCTTAATTTCAACGAGAACCTTGTCAAAATCCACCACCTCCTGCACCCCGCTCTCCATGTCTCTAATGATAATTGTTTTATCCAGCATCTCTTTCTGACCAAGGATTAAGGAATACTTTACACCAAGCTTGTTGGCAATCTCCAATTGGGATTTTAATCCCTCTTTGGCTAAGTTTTCCGCCACTTTCACTCCCTTGCACCGCAAATCCTCAAAAAGCTTTAATGACCTTTTTTTAGCCTGATCCCCAAGCTGGGCCACAAAAATGTCTACCTTCCGCCCTGTTCGCACTTGGCCTCCTTGTTTCTTTAAACACAAAATCAGCCGCTCGATGCCACAAGAAAAACCGACCGCTGGCGTGGGCCTGCCACCTAACATTTCAACTAAATCATCATATCGGCCTCCACCTCCCAAAGCCAACCGGCCCGGATCATCTGCAACTTTATCAGTATCCATTTCAGTTTCCGAATCCTTATCACCATCTGATTTTTGGGGGTTGGCAGCTTTTGTCTCCTTGGTTTGTTTTGTATCGCTTGCTACATTTTCGCTCAAAGCAGCCTCGTCAGCCGAAGTCCCGGTCTCAACCGGAGCGAGGGTGGGCTTGCCCGCCGAAGCTCCATCAGGAGCGAAGGTGGGCCAAATCTCAAACACTGTCTTGGTGTAATAATCCAAGCCGCGCACCAATCTTGAGTTAAGATTATACGGTATCTCCAGCTCATCTAAATGTTCCAAAACCTTAATAAAATGCTCCTTGCACTCTTCACACAAAAAATCAATAATTTGTGGGGCTTCAGCGCTTAAGGCCTTGCATTCCTCCTCTTTACAATCCAAAATTCTTAAGGGATTTTTAGTCAAGCGAATCCTACAGGTGTCACATAAAAAATTCTTTTTTGTTCGGAAAAAATCAACTAATATCTTTTGATACTCATCCCGACATTCAGGACAGCCAATACTATTGATCTGCACCGTAGCATCTAATTTTAATTCTTGGCACAGTTTATAAAAAATCAAAATCAGCTGGGCATCAACAACTGAATCAAGACTGCCCAAAACCTCAAACCCAAATTGATTAAACTGGCGGAGCCTGCCGGCCTGGGGACGGTCATAGCGAAACATCGGTCCCCAATACCACAATTTTACCGGCTGGGGTAAATTGAGCATTCCGTGTTCAGTGTAAGCCCTAACAATAGAGGCTGTAGCTTCGGGCCGCAAAGAAATATTATCACCTCCCTGGTCTGTAAAAGAAAACATTTCTTTTTCAACAATATCTGTGCCTTCCCCCACCGCCCTCTCGAATAATCTGGTCTCTTCCAGAAGCGGGGTATCAATCTTTCCAAATCCATAAACTGGCGCTAATTTCTCCACCTTGCTCCTAATCAGTTCCCAATACTTTTGTTCTTGGGGCAAAATATCCTTCATCCCGCGCAAAAGCTGGGGCGCCTGTTTCAACGCACCCTTTACTTTTCTATTTTCTTTAGCTTTTTTTGATTGTTTTTTCTTTCTAGACACTTGCGTTGCAAGATAAAATATTAAATATAAAAAATAAAAAACACAAATTCAAATATGTAAATATTTTTATTTCTTCTTGCCTTTCATGGTGATGATACTTGAGGCAAAAATATTGGCAATTTCTCTAGTTTCATTTAATAGATAGTTGCACTCTGATAACATATCTTTAGCTACTAACCCAGTATCTCGTAAGCAGGCTAACCAGAACTTTGTTTCATTAGATGACTTCAAACAATGAGAAAAGTAATTTTGGTAATCTCTCTTGCTACTGGCGGCTTCGGCTTCAAAATAATTGGCACCCATACTGGACCCGCTTCGCGTTGCTTGACTTTTTATTTCTCTGATTACGGGGTCATTAGGTAGCTGGGATAAAAACTTTAATAAACGAATAATGAATCGGTATAGCCGTAATTTAAACTCTTGTTTTAATTTGTATTTTTCAGTTTCCATAAATTAAAATTAAACAATGTTTTTATATTTTTAAGTATGTGTTTTTTATTTCTTATATTTTATATTTGGTTTTATAAATTATATTCCGGTCTCTCAAACCTCGTAATCCGGTTCAACGGCCAGCCCCGAAGCCAAGTCCTTCCCACAATGTTTTTCCTGGGTACTGGACCAAAAGTACGCGAATCCAAACTTGAATTTCTATTATCACCCAAAACAAAATATTCATCATCTTCTAAAACAACATCAACCTCCCCGGATGTCAGGAGCGAATCGATTAAATAGTCCGATTCATCAAGAGTGTGGCCGTTTTTATATTGTTTATTAAAAATAGTTACTTTGCCATCTTTTATCTGAACCCGCTCGCCAGGTAAAGCAACTATTCGTTTAATAAAATATTGGCTTGGCTGGCGCGGATATTTAAAAACCACAATATCGCCCCGGCCCGGCTCTTCAAACCGGTAAACTATCTCGTTAATAATCAAATACTCATGGTCGTAAAAAGACGGCTCCATTGAGGCGCCTTTAACATAAAACGGCTGGATTAAAAAATAACGAACCGGAATAACGATTGCCAAGGAAATAATCACCACTTTAATCAATTCAACACTAAATTCTAAAGCCTGCGACCAAAAACCGGTTTTTTCTTCTGGCGGGGGGGTTATCCGCTCTTCGCCTGGGGCTTGGTGTTGGGTTGTTGAATCTGAATGATTTTTAACTGTTGCTTTCTTACGTAAATCAATTATTTTGGACATATGTCTCATTTTATTATTCAATCCCACCCTCGGCTAATAAAGCCTCTTTTGTGTACATCTGTTTATTGGTGGAATTAAACTCGTGTTTAATCTGGCCTATTAAGTTATCTGGGCTAAATATTTTCCAATATACAGGCACAAAAGCATTTTTGCCACCTCTTTTTACTGGTTCTATCTTGAAGCTTACAATTATATGTCGTGCATCGTAAATAATCTTAAAATCTGTTGATCTTTCTGCTGGTGAGAAATAAAATGATCTCTGTGTGGTTTGATAATTTTTCTCATTGTAAGTTTTGCATTCAATATAGTTTGGCCTGCCATCTTTGTCTTCAATAAAAATATCAGGATAACCAACCGCCTTCTTTTTGCTTTCTTTTGTCCTTGGTCTATCTGCTTTTAGCCCAACCTTGTTTAATGCCCCAATCATGAACGGCTCTATATGATTGCCAACTTCATTTGCTCTGCTTGCAAAAATACCCATTTGATTAGCATTTTTTGTTGCAACCTTTGTTGCTTTAATTAAATCTTTTAACAATTGCTGATCTTTAGAATCGCCTTTATTAAATGGTATTACTTTGCATCCTGATATTGCTTTTATTGCTATTTTAAATGGAATATTTTTTAACGGTTTAAGAAATTGGGAGATCGTGTCCTCTAATCCCTCTATATATTCTTTTTGTTCGTTCATATTATTTTGATTTCTTAAAAATTAAAATATACTCCTTCTGCATAACATTATATAACCCATAAATAATCTTAGCCATTTTCTTCACTGTTTTAAACCCAACGCTTTCACAATAATTTATAACATTCTGTGTTGTATCTATTTCCCGCCCCTGAAAAGTTACATTGCCAATTATCACTACACAATATTTATCTTTTTTTAGTAATCGATGCATTTCACTGTACGCTTTTTCCATATCAGCATCATATAATTTAAATTTATCTAGTCCTGTCCCCCTAACGCCAATAAAATCTTCTTTAATTTGATTTAAATCATATCCCAAAGCCGTTAAAGAATGACTATCGTTTGCAACATAATTAAGAGCTATTGAATAAGGAGGTGAAGTAATAATGCCATCAACAGATTCATCTTTTAGCTCAGTATTTCTAGCATCACCTTGAATAACTTTAATCTTTCCTAATTTAAGATTAAATCTCTTCTGTGCCTCATTATAATCTTCAACTGAGGCAATCATTTTTAGGGCATCGTTTCTGAATGAGCTATCAAAACTTTTACCTCGACGAGATTGGTCGCTATGAGCCATCATTTCTGCTACTTTGTAAAAATTTTTTACCCTTTCATCCTCTGCTTCTTTTTTATTATTTTTATCTAAATAAAAATCTTTATATTCTTTTATCTGGTCTAAAACCTCAATTGACTCAGTTTTTACTTTTGAAATTAAAACGCATAAGAGAGAAATGTCTATACCAATACCATTTATACCCAATAATTGAGCTTCTAAAACCGCGGTTCCACTACCAACAAACGGATCAAGCAATGTTTCACCTCGTTTGATATTAATAATATTTAATAAGGCTCTAATCATTTGGGGATGAAATTTGCCTTTATAAGGATAAATCCAATGTGTTAAAAATTGATTAACAGATTTTGTTTGATTATATTTTTGTAAATAATAATAATCAGTGTATATCCCGTCTATTGTTTTAAAATAAGCTAATCTAGTCTTTAAATCTTCTAAATTACTAATGTCTTTAATTTTAAACTCGCGAAAATCATTTGTAACTTTTAAGTCTGGTTCAAAAGATTTAAGTTCAAGCCTGGCAAGAGCTAACTCATATATAAATTGGATGTTATCCAACAATTTTAACGTCTTAGCATTATTCATAAAACTCTTTATTTTATCTAATTTATCAATTTGCCCATCTGGGGCAACAAGGAAATAATAAAAGTCGCCAGACCCACTAGAAAAGAAGAAACAATAAAATCAAATAATAAATCGGTTCCTTTTGATTTTTTCCTAAACAACCTATTGAATTTATTTCTCTCTTCTATGGTGGCTTCTGTGATAACGGGCTCTTCCTCGTATTTATTTTTCAATAACTCGATTTTTTCTAAAAGTTCACCAATTTCATTTGTTGATACTAACCAGAAATATATTGGAATAATAAACAAATTTAAAGACATCACAAAAACACCACCAATGCTAATCCAATTTAAAATAACTTTCAAATCAACAGTCAATAAACCAACTAAAAAAGCAAGTGAAACCGTAAACAAAGCAGTTAAAAATGAACGTCTATAACTTATAGAAATCTGGCCTATATCTTCAAGCCTAACGAGTTGGCGAAATAAAGCTTTTTTTAATTCTTTTTGATCATTTCCCATACAAAAATCTTTGTCCTGGGGTCACAACTGGATTTAAACCAGTGACCTCCTTTGTTGCAACTAGGGTGCTATAAGTCTCAGCTGGTGGGCATAGGAGGACTTGAACCTCCGACCTCATGAATGTGAATCATGCGCTCTAGCCAGCTGAGCTATATGCCCTTGTTCCTAGAACCTGGGATATCCCCATTCTCAAACAGGGTACTCTAACTTCACCCCAGTTACGACCAGGGCAGGCCCAAGATAGTCGCCCAATTTATCATTGACTTAATTACTTGATTACCCGATTACTCAATTACCGATTTACTCAATTATCCCCAGTCACTACCAATCATAGCACACTCCCGCACATTTGCCAAATCTGATTTTATGAATTATACTAAGTAAAAGTCTTGCTTTAATGTTTTTTTGTTTTATTGTTTTATTGTTTTATTGTTTTATTGTTTTTTTGTTTTTTGAATATGCGACATTTTACTAAAGTCAATCTGCTCGACGGCATCAGCGGTCCAAAATTTACGCGCAGAGAACTTGGCGAATATCGGCCAAAAGAATATCACCAACCAGAAGAATACGAAATCCAGAAGCCACGCGCAAAACGCAAAGGGTGGAAATTTTTATTTTACGGCTTTTTAATATTTCTGATTCTCTTTATCACTTTCTCGTCCAATGTTATTTTCTCTTCATCCAGCCTCCTGGATAATCTTACTAAATTTAATTCAGAAGGTACTTTTTCCGGAATCTGGACCCAATTTAAAAAACTGGTTACTCCGGAAGACAAACTTCTGCAGGGAGAAACTGCTGATAGAACTAACATCCTGCTTTTGGGCCAAGGCGGCCGGGGACACGAAGGCGCTTTTCTGACTGATACAATAATCCTAGTAAGTCTCAAACCATCTACAGAACAAGTGGCTACTCTCTCAATCCCCAGAGATTTATATGTCCCTGTTGCTGGCAATGATTGGCAAAGAATCAATTATGCTAATGCCTATGGCGAGATAGAAAAAGATGGCCAAGGTGGCGAGGTGGCGAGTGAGACTGTCAGTAATATTTTTGGCGTGCCAGTTCATTATTATATCCGGGTTGACTTCGAAGGCTTTAAAAAAGTTATTGATGATCTGGGCGGTGTAACCATTAATGTCGAACGCAGTTTTACAGACCCGCTTTTTCCTAATGAAAATTTCGGCACGACCACGGTCACTTTCGAAAAGGGCTGGCAAAAAATGGCTGGCGAAACTGCCCTTAACTATGCGCGCTCCCGGCATGGTGATCATGGCGAGGCCGGAGATTTCGCCCGCAGCCGGCGCCAACAAAAACTTATCTTAGCTTTAAAAAATAAACTTTTCTCTTTTTCTTCCCTGCTCCAACCCCATAAAATTGTCCAAGCCTTAAAAGACTTTAATGAGCACCTCACTACTAATTTAGAAACCTGGGAAATAATTAGGTTGGCTAAATTATCTCGGAAGATTGACCTGGAAAAAGTGATTAATAAAACGTTAGACGATTCTTCCGAAGGGCAGCTTGTTCCGGATATTACTGAAGCAGGGGCTTATGTGCTTAGGCCAAAAACCGGCAATTTTAACAAGCTTGCCAATATTGCTCAATATATTTTTGAAACCGAAATCCCAGCCCTCGCCCCAACCCCAGAAGAACTTGTTTTGGACGAAGAAATTTCTACTACAACCGCAACTACTGCCTTAGATCTGATTGAAGAAAGCCCAGATGAATCAGTTGCTCCTCAAGCAACCGCTGCCCCAGCCGCCCTGCCTCTTGAAAAAATAAAAATCTCTGTCTTAAACGGAACCTGGGAAACTGGCTGGGCAAAAAAAATGGCTGACAAACTAGAAGCCCTTGATTATGAAATTGCGAGCTTTGGCAATGCGCCCACTCATGATTACGAGAAAACCATCATTTATGATTTAACCGAGGGCGCAGAAACCCAAGACCTGCAATTTTTATTAGAACTGTTTGACGCTGAAATCCAAACTTCCCTGCCAAGCTCTCTCCAAGCAACAACCGGCGCAACGGACTTTTTGATTATTTTGGGGTTGGATAGTACGAATAAATAATTTAGGGTAAACTTGGTAGGGTAGCATTCTCGTTGTTATATTTCCATCCGTTATCTATTGGGATTAATATCTGATTAATAATGGTGTGAATACAGTAGTGAATAAAGTGAATAAAATAGTTAATAATAACGACGATGAGTCTATTAACTTTATTAACAATTTTATTCACTTTATTAACAATCTGGATAACAGGAATAACGACCTCAACGCCATTGATAATGTTTCCAACAAAGACATTATCTCCAGATTTATTAACAACTTTATCAACCGATAACTAAAATGATAAATAAAAAATGATAAATAATAAACCAAAAGCCGCCATCATCGGCCGCACCAATGTCGGCAAATCCACACTCTTCAATCGCCTGACCGAATCCGGCAAAGCGATTGTTTCCAGTATTCCCGGCACCACTCGCGATAGAAATTATGGCGAATGCTTTTGGCGAGGAAAAAAATTTCAATTGGCAGACACTGGCGGTCTTGAGAATATTCCGACCCCAAGCCTCAAGCGACTCTCAAAGACCCCAAGCCAGGTCGAGGGGAGGCCTCAAGCGACTCTCAAAGACCCCAAGCCAGGTCGAGGGGAGGCCTCAAGCGACTCAAGCATCAAGCGACAAATCGTCTCCCAAACCCTCAAAGAAATTGACGCCGCTGACCTTATTATTTTTCTTATTGACGCAAATGACGGTGTTCTGCCCCAGGAAAAAGAATTTGTTAAATTTTTGCGCAAAAAGCAAAAAGAATATCTTGTTGTCGCGAATAAAGTTGATAATAAAAGAATCAGCAATAAAATTGATCCTGAAATTTATAAATTATCTCCCAATGAGCCCTTCTTTGTCTCCGCCATCAATGGCGTCGGCACCGGCGACCTTCTTGACGCAATTGTGAAAAATCTGCCCCCCGCAAAAAAAAGTAATCAAACCCTTCGACAAAGCTCAAAATCTGCGACAACAGAACAATTGAATGATAGAACAATGGTCAAAATCGCCATCATCGGCAAACCCAATGTTGGCAAATCATCGCTGTTAAACGCCATATTCGGCGAAGAACACGTAATTGTCAGCGAAACCCCGCACACCACCAGGGAAGCTCAAGACATTCTTATAAATTATCAAAATACCCCAATCCTTTTGATTGACACAGCCGGCATCAGAAGAAAAGCAAAAATCGATAACCAATTAGAAAAAATGGGGGTCAAGCAAAGCATTGGAACTTTCAAACGAGTGAACCTAATTCTTTTTGTTATTGATGCCGCCTCTCCCGTCTCCAAACAAGACAAAAACTTGGGCCGGTTGATTGTTAATGCCGGCAGGCCAGTTCTGGTGATTGTCAACAAGTGGGACCTAGTCAAAGACCAAGAGACAAAAGAATATGAAAAATTTTTTAAAGCCGAGTTCCCCCACCTCAACTTCGCGCCTCTGTTTTTTGTCTCCGCAAAAACCGGAAAACACGTAGATAAAATTTTAAACCATGCTCTGGAAACCAAAAAGCAGGCAGAAAAACAAATCCCTGACAATGCCCTTGCCAAATTTTTGAAAAAAATTGTTTTAGATTTAAAAAAGTACCAAGGCAAGCAAAAAAAGATGCCCCGCTTGCTCGGCCTTAAACAAACCAAAACCAATCCCCCGACTTTTGAAATTATTTATAGCGAAGCCAAAGGACAAAAATTAGCCGCCTCGGTTATTAAATATATTGAAAACCGATTGCGCGAAAAATTCGGATTTAAAGGCGTGTCAATTATTATTGATTCCCGTTCTATTAAATTAAAATAAAATATCACGAGATGTCTCATTCCAACTAAAGCCACTATGATGTCATTGCGAGCGAAGCGATGACGAGCGAAGCCACTCTGTTGTCATTCCGACCGAAGCGACCCGCAGGGAGCGAAGTGGAGGAATCCCGTGGTAAATCCTGTAGACATTTTTCCGTGTCGTTCTCAAGTGGAACGTCCACAGGATTCACAACGGGATCTCTCCACTCGCTCGTCGTTCCTCCTCGCTCGGTCGAGATGACAAAGGTGAAGGCTTCCGCCCGGGATGACAGGAATCAAAATTATGCACTTAATCATCGGTCTTGGCAATCCAGGCACAAAATACAAAAAAACCCGACACAATGCCGGCTTTCTTGTGATTGAAAACCTCGCCATGAGGGTTGATTGCAATCAACCCCTACTAAAAAAATGCAATGCCCTAATCGCCAAAACTGACATTGGCGGTACTGATGTGTTGCTGGCTCAACCCCAAACCTTTATGAATGAATCTGGTAAGGCTGTCCAGGCATTAGCGCATTACTACAAAATCAACCCAAAAAATATTCTTATCATCTATGATGACATTGACTTGCCCCTTGGCAAAATCCGCATTCGGGAAAAGGGGAGCGCTGGCGGACACAAAGGCCTGCAGTCAATTATTGATTATCTTAACACTAATGAATTTTCCAGAATCAAAATTGGCATTGGCCCCCAACCCGAAAATATCCCAAGTGAAAAATATGTGCTTCAAAATTTTAAAAGGAATGAATGGAAAATAATGCAGGAAGATATGATTCCTAAAACAATTGAGGCAATTGAATGTTTTTTGAAAAATGGGATTGATAAAACTATGTGCGAATATAATTGCTAAATTGCTAAATTGTTATATTGTTACATACACATTGTTTAAAATAAAAAAGGCTCAATCTCAAACTGTGAGACCGAGCCTAAACGCTATACGCCCTGTACCTACAAATGAACCCTATCGGTCCTCCTTAAAAATCTCCTAACCCACAACTTTTTAGGTCGACGAAATGCTTCCACAATCTCGTCGCAGGAATAATAAGGAGTCTTTCCCCGAACTGCCTGTACGACGAGGTGGGCAACCCAGAGAGAAAGTGCAATCAAAAGTATCTCACCCATTGCGGTTTCCTCCTTGAAAAAAATGAACTACTCTATCCTTGCGACTTCTCTAAAACTTTAATCACGCTTAAACCAATTTCATCGGCTCGCTGGCAAAGAGCCTCAAAATACTTATTTAATTTACTCATATTCCAATCATACCTGCAGGCCATCACTACTGTTGCTTGAAAAAGTGAGAGACGCGCGTGCAAATTCATTCGACCCATAGAGGAAATAACCTTAGCTTTAACCGGACCAAGCTCACCTTTTAACATGTTAAGCACATCCCTGAAAGCAAGAGAGGCTCTTTCATAATCGTCAATATCAACCATTTCGCGCAAAGCTTGCTTGACGCGAATCCCCCACTCCACCTCTTCTGCTATGGGTTCAATAATGCGGGCGATCTTTGCCCTGTCATGGAGCAATTCCCGCATTAGAAGCTCATTTTTCCAGTCTTCAAACTCTTCGTAATCCTCATGTCCTTGCATATGGTCCAGGGAAATTTCCATTTTTTCACGCCGCTCTTCCGTTATTTCTTGAGGAGCTCTCCTAATTATATCTTCAAATTGTATCTTTGTCTGCTGTCGATTATAAGGACGAGAACCTTGCATAATAACCTCCTCTGTGGGTTTTGAGTGATAAAACGAACGAATTGTCAATACTTTATGATATCACAGAAACAAAAAAAAGTCAATACCACTAAATTTTGGCTAAAATTAGCAAATGAATTAAAGAGTACTGAAACGCTTCATATCTCCGGCCCGCCAAATGACACTGCCCGAACCTATGTTTTAAGCCAACTTACCACCCCCCTATCAAATCAAAATGGGGCGATTTTTTGGTTATGTAAGGATGATAATGAAGCTAAGTCTGTTTATAAAAATCTAAAATTTTGGCAAAACATTAACAAACAAACAGGTTTTACGGTTAAACTGGGTTTTAAAACCCAGCCTAACTGGAAAACCCAAGCTAACCCTCAAACCAAAATCCATCTCCTTAATCCAGAAAATCATCAACAATTATCAATTATTAATTATCAATTATCAAGGCCTCAAACTTCTCAAATTATAATCTCCACAATTGATAATCTCCAATACCTTAACCCCAATCAAGAAATCTTAAACCTAAAACAAAACACACACCTCAACCCTCAACACATAACGCAAAAATTAGTTAACCTTGGCTACGAACGCAATACCGTAACTGACGCTCCAGGAACATTAGCGGTCCGCGGCAGTATCCTGGACATCTGGACCCCGCAACTGGAGAATCCAGTCCGCATTGAATTAGAATTTGATAAGATTTCCTCAATTAAACTATTTGACCCAGTCAACAAAAAAACAAAGTCAAGCTTAGAAAAAGTTGATGTTGTCCCGCTTACTTCACGAAAACATGAAAACATTAAAGCATTAAAGCAAAAAAACAATGAAACAATGAAACAATTGAACAATAGCTTGCTCATCTACACCAACCCCGAGCAGTTTGAAGCCGAGACACCCAATTGGCAAAAATTAACCCAACAAATCAAAAATGATCCTCAAATAATTTTCTACTCTCTCACACCCGATTACTCAATTACTCAATTACCTAATTACTTCTCGCTTAATTTCAGAACCCCAGCGCCTTACCACAACAACCTCAACCGTTTCATCACCGGCCTCAAAAAATACCACGACTATCAAATCATCATCGCCACTAACCAAGAAAAGTCCCTCAAACAATTATTCAAAGAAAAAAACTTAATTCTACCTAATTACTCGATTACTCGATTACCCAGTTGCTTTATTACCGGCTTCCAAAGCCAACCATTAAAAATCTTATTCCTCACCGACCTTGAAATTTTCGGCAAACCTGAAGCCAAAAAGTCAACAAAAAATTCAAGCATCAAGTGTCAAGCGACTCAAGCATTAAGCATTAAACCCGGCGACTACATTGTCCACATTGACCATGGCATCGCTCGATTTCAAGGCACTGCTATTCAAAAAGTTGACAACATCAAAAAAGAATATTTTGTTTTAGAATATGCCCTTGGCGATAAACTGTATGTTCCAATTGAACTGGCCCAAAAAATCGAAAAATATATTGGTTTAGCCCAGCCCCACCTGCACCGGCTCTCTGGCGGAATGTGGTATCAAGCCAAAAGAAAAATCAAAGAGCAGGCCGAAAAGACCGCCAAAGAACTGCTTGAACTCTATGCCCAGCGCGAGATTGTTAGGGTTGTTCCTTTCCCGCAAAAAACTCCGGAAGAGAAAGAACTAGAAGATTCTTTTCCCTATGAAGAAACTCCGGACCAAACACGAACCATTCGAGAAGTTGAGCAGGACTTAGAACAAGAGAAGCCCATGGATAGGCTTATCTGCGGAGATGTAGGTTTTGGCAAAACCGAAGTCGCTATTCGTGCGGCCCTCAAAGCAGTGATGAATAATAAGCAAGTCGCTTTGATTGCGCCAACAACAATTTTAGCCCAACAGCATTATGACACCTTTAAGCAACGGCTGGAAAAATTTCCAATTACGACTGAAGTTCTTTCCCGATTTAAATCAAAGTCCCAAGCCAAAAAAATCATTGAAAAACTGAAATCAAGAGCAGTTGACATTGTGATTGGCACGCATCGGCTTCTTTCCGGAGATATGGAATTCAAAAATTTGGGTCTCATTATTATTGATGAAGAACAACGATTCGGCGTAGAACATAAGGAAAAACTGAAAAAACTCCGCACCCAAGCCCATGTTTTAACTTTGACGGCCACTCCGATTCCCAGAACATTGCACCTGTCACTCACTGGCCTGCGAGATGTCTCGATTATTGAAACCGCGCCAAGGGGGCGAAAAAGCATCAAAACCGTTATCAAACAATATAATGATAATGATGTTAAAAATGCCATCGACCAAGAGCTGAAACGCGGCGGTCAGGTCTATTTTGTTCATAATCGGGTGGAAACAATTAATATCATGACTAATAAATTGCAAAAATTATTACCAAACGCTACCCTTGCTATTGCCCACGGTCAAATGCCCGAAGAAAAATTAGCCCAGACCATGGCTGACTTTGATAACAAAAAAACAGATGTTCTGGTCTGCTCAACTATTATTGAAAATGGGTTGGATTTGCCCAATGTTAATACTTTGATTGTTGATGAAGCTACGAGATTCGGCCTTTCGCAATTATACCAGCTCCGGGGCCGGGTCGGCCGCAGTGACCGTCAGGCATATGCTTATTTTTTCTATAGACGGCTACAACCCGCAGGGATTTGCAATCAATCCCTACAGACACGGCAGGGTCTCACAGAAAAAGAAACGAAACGGCTTAGTGCCCTCCAAGAAGCTGAAGAACTTGGAAGTGGGTTTACTCTAGCTATGCGCGATCTGGAAATCCGCGGGGTGGGCAATATCTTGGGCAAAAAACAACACGGCAGTGTGGCCGCTATTGGACTTTCTTTGTATACTCGTCTCTTGGCCCAGGCAGTGGAAGAAATAAAAACTGGGAGCAAGCCGCTGCCAATAACCGAGGTCTCTATTGACTTACCGCTTGAGCTTGGTATTCCCAAAAGCTTTGAACCCAGCGAAACTAAGCGCCTTCATCTTTATCAACAACTCGCTAATATCAATAACCTCAACGAACTAAAAAAAATTCGCGCAACATCCGCCAAAAGAGATTCGCTCAACATTCGCAACGTCAAAAATAATATCCGCGATGGATTAGCGAAAAAATATTCGCGAAAAATTAGCGAAAGCTTCCAAAATCTATTTCAAATTTTAGAGATCAAACTCCTCTGCCAAAAAGCAAGCATCATCAACATAGGCACCACTTATGGGCTTTCCGGTGGAAAACGGCAAAAAAAAATTGTTGTTAAATTCAAAGAAAACATTGACCCTCAACTCATTCTCAAGCTTCTTGATCACAACCCCTATTGGAAATTTTCCGGAAATCAGATTAAAATAATGATAAGCGACCTGGGCAGGGATTGGCTAGGCGAGTTAAAAAAATGTATAATGATTCTTGATGATAAAAAAATAGGCCCCGCAAAAGATCACGGAGCCTAATGCCGACTAAAAATGTTCTCTCCCCGTTTTTACCAAGAATAAATCCCGTCAGTCAGACAAAACAGAACAAAAGAAAAAAAACGAGAACATCCGGCATAAATCATTTCCACAAATTTCTTAAACATTATCGCCTCCTCCTTACAATTTCCCCTACAGAGAACCTGTCAGCCAGCGCTTTTTTTCTTTTGTGTCTTTTTACTTCTTCTTCACCACCCATAACCTCTGCCACTTGCTTTCTTAATTTACCAAACTCCTCAGCTGCTTTCTCGTGCCGCTTCTTCTTAATGCTCCGGATCAACTCACCTTCAAAACTTGTTTGTTCTGCTTTTTCCATTGACGGTCCCTCCGCAGAAAATGGTTTTTCCATAAAGAGTTTGTTATAATTTAACAAAAGGAATTTGTGTCTTAACTATACGCCCTTTTCCTAAAAAAGTCAATTTCCATTCTCTAATTTCCAAACCCTTCTCCTTTTTCTTACAACTAATTTCTGCCAAAATTAACTACCACAATATGAACAACGATCTCCTCTACTGGAACGCCATTGCCAATATCAAAAAAATTGGACCCAGCAGATTTAAAAGACTTAGCAACTATTTTGAGAATATGGAAACCGCGTTTAATGCTTCGTTTGATGATTTAATCAGAGCCGGAATTGAAGAAAATATTGCTCAAGAATTTATTGTCAGCCGCAATGAGATTGACCCAGAAGCTGAATGGGAAAAATTAGAAAAAGAACATATCAATATCGTCACTGTCAAAGATAAAAATTACCCAAAACTGCTCAAAGAAATTTATAACCCCCCGGCTCTGCTTTATTACAAAGGCAAGCTGGAAGAAAACGAAGACTTCTTGATTGCGGTTGTCGGTACCAGAAAAATTACCGAATACGGCAAACAAGTAACGCCAGACATTGTTGAGGAATTAGCAAAAAACGGAATCACTGTTGTCAGCGGTTTGGCCCTTGGGGTTGATGCCTTAGCCCACGAGATAACAATTAAAAACAGCGGCAGGACTATCGCGGTCTTGGGTTCTGGATTGGATAACCAAAATATCTATCCTTTCCACAACCGCTTTTTGGCGGAAAAAATTATTGCCAATGATGGCCTGGTTATCACTGAATACCCGCCAGGCACCCTGCCTCTTAAACAACATTTTCCTCATCGCAACCGCATCATTGCCGGGCTTTCTCTTGGTGTTCTAGTTATTGAAGCCGCTAAAGAATCCGGCGCTTTGATTACCGCTAAGTACGCGCTTGATCAAAACCGCGATGTTTTTGCTGTTCCCGGCAGTATTTATAATAAAACATCTCAAGGACCAAACAATTTGATTAAAATGGGGGCCAAACCGGTAACCAGCGGCTTTGACATTTTAGATACGCTTAATCTGGTCCACGCCGCCTCTTTTATTGAAACCAAACAAATTATTCCGGATACTAAAGAAGAGGGGCTTCTCCTAGACCATCTTTCCAAAGAGCCGATCCATATTGACGAACTGGTCCGCGAGTCTAAGCTCTCTACCCCGGAAGTTACCTCCACCTTGACAATGATGGAAATGAAGGGTAAGGTCAGAAACTTGGGGGGTATGAATTATGTTTTGGCAAGGTGAGCAATAAAAGCGAATTACGAAAATGATTTTATATATCCATTTCTCGTATATCCATTTGTTATCACGACTGTTAATAAAATAGTTAATAAAGTTAATAATTTCTGCTTCTTTATCAATTTTATTAACTTTATTAACCACCTATTAACCCCAATGAAAGATGATAAATAAACATATGAAAAATGATAAATACATAGAGTCCGTAAAATTTATAGAATCCCTACTCAACAATCCCGGTCCAAATTTCCTCCAAGAAAGCTCTACAACAGATCGTTCTTTTTTTATTAAACGTTTAAAATATTTACTTAAGCTCCTGGGCAACCCAGAAAAATTTTTCAAATACATCCACGTTGCCGGCACTTCTGGGAAAAGTTCGTTAACAGCAATGCTCCAATCAATCCTAACCGAATCAGGAATAAAAACCGGCGCTTATTTTTCGCCTCATCCAACAACCACAATTGAACGAATCAAGACGGGGGAGAATTATATCTCACCAAGCAACTTTGCAAAACTCACCGACTACCTCAAGCCCTATCTTTCCGAATGCGCAGCAAAAAGCCCGCACGGAGCGCCCTCTTATTTTGAAACTTTGCTTGCTTTGGCCCTGCTTTACTTTAAACAAAAAAAATGCGAGTATGTGGTTTTGGAAACCGGGTTAGGCGGCGCATTTGACGCCACCAATGTTATTCCCAAACCAGAGATAGCTGTCATCACTAATATTGACCTAGATCATACTGACATTCTTGGCAAGACTAAAACAAAAATTGCCAAAGACAAAGCTGGCATCATAAAAAAGGGTTCTACTTTTATCACTGGCGAACAAGACCCCAAAATTCTAAAAATCTTTAAAAAAATTTGTAAAAACAAAAAATCTAAATTCCAAAAAATTGATTTGAATTATGAAGTTTTAAAAAATGACATCACTGGGACAAAATTCAGATATCAAGACAATACCTGCCAAACCAAGCTCCCAGGCGAACATCAAATAAAAAATGCTATTCTGGCGATTGAAGCGGTAAGGGAATTGGCATCGTCATGTCAACGTCTGCAGAAAATCCACGGGATCTCTCCACTCGCTCGTCGCTGCGCCCTGAACCAGAGGTTCTCGGTTCAAGGCTGCGGCTCCTCGCTCGGCCGAGATGACATTGGGCATGGGTTACGCAAAGCTTTTCTCCCTTGCCGCCTAGAAATCATTCAACATCATCCAACTGTCATTCTGGACGGCGCGCACAATCCTGATAAAATGAAAACAACGGCTGAATTTATAAAAAATATTAAACCCAGCCGCTTGCATCTAATTATTGCGCTTGCAGAAAATAAAGATTTGCATAATACTTTAAAATACATCGTTCCTCTGGCCAGCCGCGTGTACTTAACGCGTTTTTTAATACCCGGCAGAAAAAGCCAGGACTTGAAAAAAATGCATCAATCTGCTAGAAAGTTGACAAAAAATAAAGTATCAGTATATATTGATCCTTGGCAAGCTTTAGACCAGGCATTACGCAATACTCGAAAAAATGATATAGTATTGGTAACAGGGTCTTTCTTTCTGGCGGGGGAATTGCGGAAATATTGGATGAGTGAGGATAAAATGTTATCCTCAAATTAGCTCTAATGTCCTCTAATATCTCTAATTCTATGAATCCCAAAATTATTAAAAAAAATGTGGGACTATTATTTCCAAAACATTGTTATCTTATCAATAAAATTTGCTACGGAATACAAAATGAAATTGGTACAATTTATAAAGAAAAAGATTATCAAAAACTATCTTATGTCCGCTTTCTGAATAACAAAATACCAACTAAAAGGGAGGTGCTGTTAGAACTGAAAAGTAAAGAAGGAATTAGCATTTCAAAATTTTACGCTGACTTTATTCTTTGGAATCTAATAGTGGTTGAATTTAAAGTAGCTGACTTCATAAAATCAGACTACATCAGACAGGTCTTACGATATTTAGAAACCGCTGACCTACCACTGGCTCTAATCTACAACTTCCGAGTCCGACCCCTCAAACCAAAACGAGTTGTCAACTTCAAATGCTCTAATATTGATCAACATAAAAATGTCTAAAACTCACATTAGAGATATTAGAGAATTATTAGAGAAAATTAGAGGATAATAAAATTAAACTCATCAAACATAACCTCAAAGTAATATGTCTAAAAATTTAGTTATAGTAGAATCCCCAACCAAAGCCAAGACCATCTCCCGTTTCCTCGGGAACGACTTTAAGATTGAATCATCTTACGGCCACCTCCGCGATTTGCCAAAAGACGAAATGGGTGTTGATACCAAAGACAATTTTAAGCCAACTTATGTTGTGTCTCCAAAAAATGAAAAAAATGTCGCCAAGCTCAAACAAATGGCTGGCAAGTCTGACGCCATCTACTTTGCCACTGATGAAGACCGGGAAGGCGAGGCCATTTCTTGGCACCTGATTCAAATCCTTAAAGCTCCGGATAAAAAAGTAAAGCGCATTACTTTTCACGAGATTACTAAAAATGCAATCTTGGAAGCGCTAAAAAATCCTCGCACAATTGATATGAACCTAGTCAACGCTCAACAAGCTCGCCGCATTTTAGACCGTCTTGTTGGCTACGAGCTCTCCCCCTTCTTATGGAAAAAAATTGCCAAAGGCTTATCCGCCGGCCGGGTACAATCCGTAGCCGTCCGTTTAATCGTTGAGCGCGAAAGAGAAATAGAAAAATTTAAAAAACAAGAATACTGGAGTATAAAATCATTTTTAACTACTGTCAAATCTCAATCTCTTGAAGCCGAACTAAATGAAATTGATAATAAAAAAATAGAACAATTCATAAAAATGAAATTGTTTGCGGGTGACTATACTACAAAAAAAACTTCTGTTACCAATAAAAAAGATGCCCAAAAAATTGTAGACGAACTGCAAGAAGCAGAATTTAGGGTTGCCAATGTTACGAGAAAAGAAAGCAAAAGAAATCCTAATCCCCCGTTTACAACGGCTAAACTCCAGCAGGAAGCAGCCAGGCGATTGGGGTTTTCTTCCAAACAAACCATGGTCATTGCTCAACAGCTTTATGAGGGTATCACCCTTAGCAGCGCTGGCGAGGTTGGACTGATAACCTACATGCGAACGGATTCTCTCAGCTTAAGTAAAAATTTCTTAGCCGAATCCCGTGATTACATTAAAAAAGAATTGGGCGATAAATATCTGCCGGAAAGGTCCCGCGTTTATAAAACCAAGTCTAAAGCGGCCCAAGAAGCCCATGAAGCGATTCGGCCAACCGAAGCTATGCGAACACCGGAATCTATAAAAAAATTCCTGGACTCCCATCAATACAAACTCTATGACTTGATTTGGCGCCGGGCCGTTGCCTCTCAGATGGCCTCAGCTATTATGGATTCCACGGGTATTGATATTAAAGCCGGGGGGTATTTATTCCGAGCTACTGGCTCCACTATTAAGTTTGACGGCTACCTAAAAATCTACAAAACCGCGTCAGAAGATAAAATTCTCCCAGAAGTGAGGGTGGGGGAGACCCTGGACTTAAAAAAGATAGAACCCGAACAGCATTTTACCACCCCGCCTCCGCAGTATACCGAGGCCTCGCTCATCAAAGCTTTGGAAGAATATGACATTGGCCGGCCTTCCACCTATGCTAGTATTATGAGCACTATTCAAGACAGGAACTATATTAACAAAAATGAGGACAAACGATTTGTTCCTACTGATATGGGCATTCTAGTCAATGATGTCTTATCTGAACATTTCAGTGATATCGTTGATATAAAATTTACCGCCCAGATGGAAGGTGATTTAGACAAGATTGCTAATGGTGAAAAACAATGGGTGCCGATATTAGACGAATTTTATAAACCATTCCATGAAAATCTAGAAAAAAAATACAAGCAGGTGGACAAAAAAGATTTAATCAATGAGAAAACCGATGCAGTCTGTGAAAAATGCGGCAAACCCATGGTTATTAAGATTGGCAAGTTTGGAAAATTCTTGGCTTGCACTGGTTATCCAAAATGCCGCAATACTAAAAATCTGGACAAGAACGGTGAGATTGCCGAACAACCCCAAGATGAAACGACTGGTAAGGTTTGTGATAAATGCGGCCAGCCAATGGTTATCAAATCCGGAAAATTTGGTAAATTCTTGGCTTGCAGCGGTTATCCGGATTGTAAAAACACCGAACCAATTGGCGGCAAAATTGAAGTCCCCTGCCCCGAATGCGGGGGAGAGATCGTCCAACGCCGCAGCAAACGCGGCAAAATATTTTACGGCTGCGGAAGCTATCCAAAATGCAAATTTGTGCTTTGGAGCAAACCCACCGGTGATAAATGTCCAGACTGCGGTTCCCTACTCGTGGCTGGGGCTAAGGATACGGTGGTGTGTTCGAATAAAGAGTGTAAGCATAAAAAGGCTTGAAGCTTGAATCGCTTGAGGCCTGATGTTAATTTTAATAGACATCGGATGTCTTGAGCACATTGTATAGAAAAGAAAAAGTCCGGCACATCCTGTGCGCGGACTTCTTGATTTAAGATTCAAGAGATTAAACCGGACAGTTACCATTCCTTTCTCAATCCTGTCAACCCCAACCAAAAAATCGCCCGATCCAAGGCGATTTTTTATTGCGTATACGTAATTTAATTACTGAATTAATTCATGAATTCTTTTACTACACCCCATTTCCTTTTTTAGACTCATACACAAATTAGCAGGAGTAAGTGATAATATTATTCATGAAGAAAGGGAGCCATGACTACCAACCGCCGCCCAGTGATAAATCACAGGGCTAGGCTTTTTGATTGGAAGCCCTATGAACAGGGCTATATGAGCCCCATTTATGGGGCTTTTAAAAATCTCTCTAGCCCTGGCATTTATGCCTGGGCGAATAGAGCTTGCGCTGGTGCGTTGCAATCTCTGCTATTTATAGTTAGGTCAAGCTGTATTTGGCTAGCCTGCTCCTGCTAATTTGTGTATGAGCCCTTTTTTGCTTTAAAGTTTCACTAGACAGACTGGGCATCGCTTGCTGGTATGTAAACATGAGATATTATGTGCTTACAACCACCAAATTTGCCGATCAATGCCTAAAATTCCAAACCTACGGCTCAACCAATTCCAATTGGTTGTCTAATATTGAATTAGGCGATATTGTATTTATCTCCCAATTTAATTATAAATCGCAAGATATTTATGGTCCCTTCAAAGTATTTGAAAGTCTTTTTTATGATAAAAAAATTATCTACCCAGAGCAGAAATATTATTATCGTATCAAAATTAAACCCATAAATTTAAAATCTATAGAAGAAACTGATTTATATCTGCAAGGTATAAAAAATAAAAATATAAACTTTGCCTTCCAGCTCATCAATTTAATTCAACAAAACAAACATCTACACTCAATCAGTCTTACCGAAGAAGAGGGAAAATTTTTACTAAAAACTATTGATAATTATGGAAAAAACATTAAGGACAAAAAGTATGACAAAAACTACACCCGCAACAATGGCGGAAGCATAAAAGTGGATTTAAAATTCTTAAAAGACAAAAATCGTCTCTTCAAAAAATCATCTTTTTCTTCCGAAAGTGATTTGGAATCATATATTATGCTTTCACTAAAAAATAAAAATAATAAGCTCTTTAAGGACTTCTCTGAAATACTAAATAGCTATCCCAAAAACAACCTCCCCGCCTCCACAGTATATAATCAATTTATTTTTGGAAACGCATATCCTTCCGACATAGTAATTATCAACGACAAAAACACAAATATCTTTGAATTAAAAAAGGATCACCTAAGCAGCCTAATGCTAGAAATGATCAAAAGGGAATTTAAAAAATATTGTTATTATTCACTATATTCCAGACGATTAGCAATTCAAGAAAAATTAGAAATAAAGCGAAGGACAAATTTCTTCCTGGTAGTCCTAAAACAAGAGGATCAAAAATTTCATAAAACGATCAGTAATGAATTCAAAAACATTACTAAACCAATTAATAACCTAAGAGAAAATAATTTCAATATCTTAGAATATTATATCGCTAACAATGAATTAACCCTTGCAACAGCAATCAAGGATATCAAAAATTACCCGTGATTTAACCGCCGCTTGCTTCGGAAGTAAAGCATCCTTTGCAAAAAGATTCAAATAACCTTTATTATGTATCCTCTCCTGAAACACAACGGCACTCAACGAACATGCCGCCATAACAAAACTGATAGCACCCTCATAATCAAAATCGTGCTTTAAAAGCAATCTAAAGAAATTATCAAAAGAATACAATTCATAAATCATATAACCCTGCGAGTCTTTTGGAAAATATCTTAAAAAACTCATCATTAATTGGTGATTTCTTTATTAACTTCTTTGAATTACGAAATGCATTTTTTTGTCATTCGCCTTTGTTATTCCGAGCCGCAGCGAGGAATCCCTTAAACAATGGTTATCCCTCCTGTCTCGCCATTACCCACATTTAAGCGATTCCTCGCTCCGTCCCGACTGCGGTCGTGACTCCGTTCGGAATGACAAAACGACTGGTCAAAATGAC
>JAHIMF010000012.1 GCA_018896645.1 Patescibacteria group bacterium
GTTTTAAGTTCGTTGTAGTAATTAATAAAATAAATAAAACTACAACATCAAATCATCTAAAAAATTATCAACAATTGTTGGTATCTGGTAAATGCTTGGGAGATTTAGTCTTGTATAGTCAAAGGCTTCTTCAATTACCACATCTTGAATTGCAACGTTATTATCGTGGTCAAAAAAATCAGCTAAGCCTTGCAATATAGCTTCATTTACAAAATAATGACTAAACATCCCTTCTCCATTTACACCAGTAGAATAAACATAGGCCAATTGATTTTCTTTAGAAGCTGACACAAACATTACTCCTTCACTTGCCACATCATTCATACCGCCCGAAAGGCAGGAATCAAAAATGAAAACAATGCGATTGGTGTCAAATCCACTAAACCAATTTTGCAATTGTCCGTCCCAAATATATTGCAAATCGTGGGTGATAATTGCTTCGTCTTTTCTCTCTTTATCATAATCCTGGGCCATTCCATCTCCACCATGTCCGCTAAAGAAAAATACCACTTCATCGCCTGCTGACTCCAAACTTTCAATTGATTTCACGGCGCTATCTATTGCAGAGAAAGTTGCGTTATCATCTCTAAGCAAAATTATATTTCCGGAATCATACCCGTAAAAAGTGATGAGCGCATCATACATATTTAAGGCATCGCCATCAGAATCACAAATGTCGTTTATTGTTCCCTGATAATCGCAAACGCCAATTATTACTGCGTATTTATCAGCGCCATCAGCCAAGGGCTCGCCAAATACACCTGTTGCTCCGCTATCAGAATTCTTTTTCTTATTCAATCCTGGAGGATTTACTGGTTTTGTTTTTGTATTACCTATGCCTTGAGTAAGTGAGGCTTTATGATAAATTTTCATTTCTGAAGCGAATAATGGCTTGCGCATATTTGTTTGGCCATTATTATCCTTAGCTGAAACAAAAGAAAATGAAGATAATCCTAAAACAAAAATTAAAGCAACTAAAATAAATTTACTTTTCATACGATTTTATTTATAAGTTTAGTTAAAAAACGGCTCTTATGTTGCTAAAAGTTTTGACAACCAGCCAAACAAACTAAAACCTTTTCTATTTTCTGTTATTTCATTTTCTAATTCTTGCTTAACTTCCTCCATCGCTTGTATTTGTTCGTCAATTAAAGACTTGTCTGTTGAAGACTGGATTTGCTCTTTTAATGCTTCTAACTCCGCCAAATTTTGAGTGTGATTTTCCAATCGTTCTTCAACAGTTTTTAGCTGTTTATAATTTGGCCCAATAAGAAATCTGGCAAAACCGCTTCTTTTTTGCGCAGTTTGCAAAGCGTTTTCTGCTTCCTCTTGAATTCTGTTTTGATTTTGAGCTATGACTCTAATTTGGCTGCCAACACCTTGATTTCTGGCAGCTATTCTTTCCATTTCCTGCGCAGTATTAGCCACCCGGCTTCTTCTGGAAACCGCCCCCTCGTTCTGGTTTTGTGAACCCTGCCCCATCCCTTGGCCTGATTCTTCTAACTCTGAATCTTCTAAACCCGCGCCTGGTTCGTTAATGCCCGGCTGGTCTTGTTTGCCTTGTTGGTTTTGTTGAGCATTGCTAACAGCTGGCACAAGTAGTATTGATATGATAAATAAACTCGTAGTAATTTTTTTCATATTGTTTTTTAGATTAAATATTAATTTTCCGACCTTTATTTTTCTGTCTCATTATATTGCTTATCTCTGTTAATCTTTAAAAAGTCAAGGATTTGTATTATGAATAACCAAACCGGAAATTCTTCCCCAAGAAAATTTTCCTATATAACCTTATTTTATAGTTCGAAAGCATTGGTTCAACAGCTTCAAATACAGCCTTGTTTTCACTAATGGAAGCATCTTGTTTGGCCGACCGGACAGAAAAAAGAATTCCCGTCCCCATAAATACAGCTGCCAACAAAAAAATAATAAGCTTTTTGTTTATGCTCATAATAATTAATGCGCATTTGTTAATTTATTTAACATTATATTTAATATGATTTAAACTAAAAGTAACATTAGATGCAACCTTTAGCCCATAAACTATCAAAATTATAGAGAAAGCTAACATTCTAAACATTTTACGATTTGACAGGATTTTTGATATAATATAAACTGAAAGTACCCATATATGGGTATTACTGGTTCATAGATTAACTATTTTTTTGTTAAACTTTATGAGAAAAGACTATATTTTAGATTTAATGAGATCAAAAAATACTATTTTTACCACAGATGATGTTTCTTTGTTATGGGAAGAATCTGATACTAATTTTGTAAGAAAGAAAATATACCGCTATATTAAAGCCGGTAAAATGTACTCTGTTCGCAAAGGTATTTATGCCAAAGATAAAAATTACAATAAATACGAGTTAGCGACCAGAATATTTACTCCTTCTTATGTCAGTTTTGAGACGGTTTTAGGACCGGCCGGCATAACATTCCAATACTATAGCCAAATATTTGTTGCTTCGTATTTAACCAGAGAAATAACAATAGACGGACAAACATATTCATTTAAGAAGATAAAGGACTCTATTCTTACCAACAAAACAGGAATTGAAATAAAAAATAATTATTATATTGCCTCTCCCGAAAGAGCTTTTTTGGATACGGTTTATTTAAACAAAGAATATCACTTTGACAATCTAATCAACATTGATTGGGATAAGGTTTATAGAATTTTGTCTATTTATAATAATAAAAGAATGGAGAAAAAAGCGGAAAAATATAAAGAGGCAGCACAAAAAGGGCTTAATTAAAAAACTATGGCATTAGATACCAATAGACACAAAAATATACTCATCAAAATTTTGAAGGATATCTATACTGATAATACTATCGGTCCTATCTTAGGATTTAAAGGCGCACCGAACTCGGGGTGTCATTCCAGTTCCGGTTTTGGATTGACATCGCGACCGCGAGGAGTGATGTTAAGTCAGTCCGGTTTTGGATGGGTTATATTAAGCAGGTTGATTTATAATAGAAAAGTATGTCCGAACCAGCTCACAGTCGGTCTCCAGAAGAAAAACAAGTTGGGACCGAAAGTAAGCCAGAAGATTCGATTATTTTTCCGCAAAAGCAAACATTGGTTGGCCCAACAATAATGATTGGTTGGCTTAAAAATTGTTATTGTGTATAATAAACCCAAGGGGGTCATTATTAAGTTTTATAAACTAATCAAATTAGATTACTAACTTATGGCAAAAACAGTATCAAAATCAAAAACCCCTAAAAAATTCCAGTC
This sequence comes from Patescibacteria group bacterium, assembly GCA_018896645.1. Classification (NCBI taxonomy): domain Bacteria; species Patescibacteria group bacterium. The sequence goes on from JAHIMF010000012.1 coordinate 3,248, forward strand.
TTTGAAGCCAACAAAAAAAGTAGCTCGGAATAATATCACGGTTAGTAAAACAAATAGTAAAACAAAAAAAGAAAAAGAACCTTCAGACTATTCTCCCGAAGAATGGCTCCAAAAAGAAGCCAAAAGAATCGAACAAGAATTTAAAAAATACGCGCCAGACCTAAAACCTGATTCAGGTCGGTCAGCCGAGCATTGCGCGGTTACCGCAATGACTTTAGCTCATCATGGCACCAAAGAAGCAATTGAAGCTTTAAAAAAATTTAAAAAAGATAAGCGGGTTCCGGGCTGGATTGATTGCGCTATTGAAGAATGCGAAATGATACTTTGGGATGATACTGTTGGCCGGCAACTGGACCAAGCGGAAAAAGAATTAAAAAAAGCGGCTGAAGAAGTTTTTAATCAAGGATTAGTTTGGGACAAGAGAATTATTACTGATGCTCTCAAAGCAATCCTCGCCGAACAAAAAACAAAATTTACTTATGGGGAGACTGCCAAGCTCTATTATGAAAAGAAAGTTATTGCTGAAGAAAAAACAGAATTTATTATTAATGATGTTTTGCTGGTGAGTATTAAACCAAATTTTGCTGATTGGTTAATCCGTTTTAAGCAAGGCATAGAAGGCAAAGATTTACGTCAAGGAGATTTAGAAAATATTGAGCAAGGCATGATTTATAATGATGAGGGTAAAGAGCTTGATGAACCCAGGTCACTTGAAGAAAGTTTTGATGACTTTTATTCTCGGCAGTTTCAATGTCTGCTTCAGATGTCCAAAAAAGAGCAAGGAATCTTATTAGATTTTTCTGGCGAAAAACTTTATGGTCAATATTTTACTCCTCGCCGCGATGAATCAGGATTGCATAGGGATGTTTGTTCGGGTTGCTGCGAGGCTTGCCTCGAGGAATTAAAATGTCCTCAAGCTCAAGAATTTAAAATAGACGAAGATAAAAAAAGATACCGGATTTTAAAACAGCTGCTCAAGGAAATAGTAGAAATTGAAGGAAAAATAGAGTCAACTAAACGGCCTTCAAATGACTTAGAGTATAAAATACAAGTTGTTAAAAAATTAAAAGATGACATCCAAGAAAGAATAAAACAGGAGAAATCTCAAGATAAAAGAAAAGAACTGCAAGAAAATTTGACCGGGTGGGATTGTGAAATTTTTGCTCTCCAGGCTATTTTAGATTTTGAACAGCCAAAACCAGAGGAGAGAAAGCGGTTAAAAACTTTAAAAGAAATGTACCAGGCTATCAAACAAGAAGTTGAGACCAAAGAGTATAAAAATGATGTTGAGGGCTTGGAAGTGTATTACGGTAAAGCTGAACCGAGTTCGGAGGAAGCCGCTGCTTGTTATCATGATCCTTTGTGCGAATGTGATGAGTATGAGCCATTGACTGCAGAAGAAGCAACTTATAAGCACGAGTATGATAATAAAGAAATAGATGTGGATGAGATGCCTGATGTAGCCTTAGATGAGGTGCCGTTTTAAAGTTTTTATTGGGTTTTTTCAGATAATCTCATATAAAGTTGTATCAAAAAATATCCCTAAAGTTAGAGATATTTTTTGATGGGGTGCCCGACCGGATTTGAACCGGCCCTGCGACTGCCACAGAGTCGTGTGCTACCACTACACCACGGGCACCATATTAAATAAATCCTAAATCCTAAATTCTAAATCCAAAATAATATCAAAATTCAAAATTCAAAAAACTTAATTCGAGGGATGGTATTGTTTGTAGTGTTTATATTTGGGGAGCAGGGGTTTCAGCTGGAGCAATAGGAGCTGGTGATTTTTTCTTGGCAATCGCAAAGATGTAGATGATTTCCAGAATGCCAAGCGCGTTGACTATAAATAGGATTACAAACCAGGCTTTTGAACCCAGGCGAGCGGCTTTCCAGAGAGCAATTGCTTTCCAGACTGAAGACCAAACAATCAGCAAGGGTATTAGGGCAATAAGTACACCAGGAATTTGGGGCAGAGCTTCTTCCATAATTTTTATTTTAAAAATTAGTAAATTGATTTTAGATTTTTAACTTTAGATTTTAGACTTTTTATGGTACGCCCAGAGGGAGTCGGACCCCCATATCCAGCTTAGAAGGCTGGTGTTCTATCCGTTGAACTATGGGCGCGCAGTTAAAATAAACTGTTTCTATTTTAACACATTATCAGATATTTTTCAAGGGAAAAATTGACACTCCTTCAAAACTATGATAATATAGAGACACTTAATCAATAATACGAATCCTTGGTAATCGGTTTAACTCCATTTCTCGGGATTTCGTCAGAATGAGGCATTATGCTTACTAAAGCGAAAAAAGACAAAGTTATCGAACAATTTAAAACCCACAAAGGCGACACTGGTTCACCCCAGGTTCAGATTGCGATTTTGACCGAAGAAATGAAAGAACTGGCTTCCCACTTAAAGAAACACAAGCATGACTATTCTTCTCGCCGCGGGCTGTTAAAAAAAGTCGGTCAAAGACGCCGGCTTTTGCGTTATTTAGTGCGGGAAGACGAGAAGGCGTATGATAAATTGGTAAAGGCGCTGGGGTTGAAGAAGTAAGGTGATATTTATCCATTTGCCATTTTTCATTTATCATCTGCAAACAAAAATAACGTTAATAAAATGGTTAATAAGGTAGTTAATGGATTCGGCGAGCTCACCACAGGTAAAGTTAATAAAGAGCCGATGCATTTTGTAAAATTATTAACTTTATCAATCTTATCAATCTTATTAACCTTATTAACTTTATTAACGATTCATTAGCTGTAGTTATTCTAAAACGGAAAATGGTTATATTAAAAGGAAACTAATTTTTAAAAATTCACATTATGATTAAACATAGTGAACAGCGCGTGGGAGTATTTATTGACGTTCAAAATTTGTACTATTCGGCTAAAAATTTGTATCAAGCCAAAGTTGATTTTGGCAAAGTTTTAAAAGAGGCAGTGGGCTCGCGCAAACTTATTCGCGCTTTTGCTTATGTTATCCAAGCCCAGCTGCCGGAAGAAAAAAAGTTTTTTGCGGCTCTAGATTCCCAGGGGTTTGAAGTGAGAATGAAAGATCTCCAAGTTTTTGTGACCGGAGATAAAAAGGGCGATTGGGATGTGGGTCTTACTATTGATGCGATTAAGGTCGCGCCCCAACTTGATGTAATCGTCTTCGTCACCGGTGATGGCGATTATGTCCCGGCCATAGAATATCTCCAGTACCACGGCACCCAAGTGGAAGTTATTGCTTTTGGAGAAACCGCCTCTGCCAAACTCCGGGATGTTGCTGATGATTTTACGGATTTAAGCGAGGATAGAGAAAACTTTTTAATTAGAACTTACAGCAGCCGCAGGACCACAAGGCCAGCGCCGGCAAGAACCGTAAGAACGCCAAGAAGAAGAACTGTGGCGCGGAGATAAATCCCGCTAACTCATTTTTTTAAATATAACCCCATGCCCAATAAAATAATACCATCTGCTCCGCATAAGGATTTTGAGAACATTAAAAAAATTGACGAGAATGAGATTGAATATTGGAATGCTCGTGAATTATTGCCGCTTTTAGGATATAAAAAATGGCAAAATTCTGAGGAGGTAATTTCTAGGGCGGCGCGAGCTTGCATTAATAGCGGCCAGGCTGTGGATAACCATTTTACTGCATTCAGTAAAATGGCTGAAATCGGCTTAAACACGGTTAGAAGGATAAAAGATTATAAACTGGATAGATACGCTTGTTACCTTATTGCTCAAAATGGCGACCCAAATAAATCAGAAATTGCTTTAGCCCAAACCTATTTTGCCATCCAAACAAGAAAGCAGGAAATTTTTGAACAATTGCCAGACAACGAAAAAAGATTGTTTATCCGCAATGAAGTAACTGGTCACAATAAAAAACTTTTTAAAACCGCCAAGCAGGCCGGTGTAACTAAATTCGGATTATTTAATGATGCCGGATACAAGGGCCTTTATGAGATGCCATTAAAAGAAATTGAAGCCAAGAAGGGAATCAAAAAAGGCGAATTGTTAGACAGGGCTGGTTCCACAGAATTGGCAGCCAATCTATTTCGCATTACTCAAACAGATGAAAAAATAAGAAAAGAAAAAATAAAAGGAGAAGACCCTGCTTGCGACACTCATTTTATGGTGGGCGGGAAAGTTCGACAAACTATTAAAGATATTGGCGGAACCGCACCAGAGCATTTGCCAATAGAAAAACATATTAAGCAAGTGAAAAAAGATGTAAAGCGATTAAAAAACGCAGACCAGGAAATGCTAAAATAATTTCTCGTCTCCCGCGCCGGGGTTTGAGAGGATTATAACTTTCACTACCAATTTGACGGTTTTAAATAACCCTGCTAAAATTGCAATATAAACATAAATAACCCTGCTAAAATTTATGTATATTCACCGACAATTAGAAAAGGAAATCGCCCCATTCTTAAAGAAAAAAGAGGTTATTGCTGTAATCGGCCCTAGGCAATCCGGTAAAACCACATTTATTCAGAATCTTGAAAAAGAGCTTGAATCCCAAAAAAATAAAGTGCTGTTCATTACTTTTGAAAAAAAAAGCGACTTGGACTTGTTTCAAGCGAGCATTGATGATTTCAAGGATTTAATCAGTAAATATGATTATGTTATTATTGATGAGTTTCAATATGCCAAAGACGGCGGCCAGAAATTAAAATATTTATATGACGCCACCCAAATAAAATTTATCATTTCTGGCTCCTCCTCGCTCGAATTAACTTTCAAGACCGGTAAATATATGGTCGGCCGGATGCTAAGCTTTAAACTTGCGCCGTTTTCTTTTAGAGAATTTTTGTCTTTTGAAAATAAGGAATTGTCTGGCTTGTTAGAGGGAAGAATAAATTCTAATTCTTTTTTAAAGTTTAATGTCAAAAATAGTTTTGGCCAAGAAATAAACAGAAGATTAAATAAGTCCCTGGAAAAGTATGTTATTTATGGCGGTTATCCGGCGGTTGTCTTAAGCGCAACCAATCAAGAAAAAGAAAAGATTTTAGAAGGAATCATGGAAACTTATTTATTAAAAGATATTAAAAGTTTGTTGAACTTGGCTTCCGAAGGCGGACTTGTAAAATTAAGCCGATTTTTAGCCGCCCAAATTGGCAATATAGTGAAATATGAAGAGTTGTCCAATGCTTCTGGGCTAGATTATCGCGAAGTTATTAAACATTTGAATATTTTGGAAAGCACTTTCATTGTTAAATTGATTAAACCTTTTTTTACTAACCGGCGCACCGAATTGGTTAAGAATCCTAAAAATTATTTTATTGATTTGGGCTTGCGCAATTATTTGCTAAACGATTTCCGTTCCCTCGAAAGCAGGAATGATTTGGGCGCGGTAATGGAGAATTATGGTTTTAACTTATTGCAAAAATTAGAACTCGCCAGGGATTTAAAATATTGGCGCACTAAAAGCAAGGCCGAAGTTGATTTTATCATAGAAAAGGAACAAAAAGTTTTTCCAATTGAAATAAAATATTCGTCCAAGCCAGTTATCGGCAAAAGCTTGCATAGTTTTATCGAAAAATTCAACCCGCCGCAAGCAGTTATTTTGACTAAAGATTATTTGGGTGAAAAGAAAGTTAAAAAAACAAAAGTTAAGTTTATTCCCTTGAGTTATTTTTGAAAAGATAATTATAAAAACGCAAAATATAAGGTAATTGATAAAGATAATTTTTTTTGAATTTGTGACTTGAGTCCGCGCCTCGGTTCCACAATCCACTCCACAATGCACTAAAATAGAATTATAGATAGAGAGTTCAAGAAAGCAAAAAATCCCGCCTAAGCGAGATTCTGCAGTTTATCGCAGATGGCACTGCTATCACCTGTAAAGTAAATATAACATGTAGCTTTTAAAAGTCAGACAAGAGTTATCAATCCTGCCAGCCAGACACTCTGCGACTTAATAATCTGCCTATGCTAAAGCTTCGGCAGATAAACTTAAAGCTTATAGCTTATGGCTTAAAGCTTCACGAGTCTAGCGCCTTGCCATTACTCTAAAAATACATTAGGATAAAAATATGAAAAACACACTTAAAAATTTAAAAAAAATCAGAGAAAAGAGAGTTGGTAAATTAAAAAATTTCACCAAAGAAGAAAGGATAGAAATCAATCCGGAAATTGTCTTAGGCAAACCAGTGATTAGAGGTACCCGCTTAACAGTTGAATATGTTTTAAAGCTCCTGGGCCAAGGAATAAAGCCGGAAGAGATTTTGAAGGGCTATCCTCAACTGGAAAAAGAAGATATTGAGGCAGTTTTAGATTACGCGTTCAAAAGAGTGAGTGAAGAAAAAATATTTCCTTTAACGCTCCAAGTTCAAAATAATTATGAAAATTCTATTGGACGAAAACATTTCGCCCCTAATTTCCAAAGCGTTAACAAAGAAAGGGCGCGAAGTTAAATCAGTAGCCGAGGATTATCAATCTTATGCTAATGGCAAACTTTTAAAGTTAGCCGCAAGAGATAAAAGCATATTTGTTACAAAAGACAAAGATTTTGGCGAGCTGGTGTTCAAATTCAATTATCCGCATTCCGGAGTAATTCTTTTGCGGTTACAAAATGACTCAATTAGAAATACTTTTTTGATTTTAAATCAAGTTCTCAAATATCCCGAGAACTTGTTAGAAAAATCATTCGTTGTTGTCACGGAGAAAAACATCAGAATCGTCAAATCTCCTTTTTGAGGAGTTTTATTATATCGTCAGACCCCTTAACTATCAAGGTCCGCTGGCTCCATAGTGGCGAAGCCCTGTGGAGACATAATGCGCCTCGGGCTCCACAGCCTCGCTATTGCTCGGACTATGGAGCCAGCGAATACTGTTGGATAATCTAATGCGACATGTAATATCGATAAAATATTTAGCACGACACAAAATCAAAAATATGTCGCATTAAATGTTTTGCGCCTCATGAAATAGTTGCTATTTGATTTGCGCTTCATAAATTGAAAAATATGAGATACAAAAAGATTTGCATCTAATAGAATATATACTAATAAACCAATAAACCAATAAACTAATAAAATAATAACAATCTTTTGGTCATCAGACATACTGTGACTTACTTTAGTCCAGAAGTCTGGTGGTCAGATTGCAAGGAAACACATTATGAATTCGAAAAAATTCGAAACCGAACTCGCCGGAAAAAAACTAATCATTGAAACCGGCAAACTCGCTAATCAAACCAACGCTTCTGTCACTTGCCAATACGGCGACACAGTGGTTTTGGCCACAGTAGTTCTTGAAGACATGCCAAGGGACGGCGTTTCTTTTTTCCCCTTGATGGTAGATTTTGAAGAAAAAATGTATGCTGCCGGCAAAATCAAGGGCTCCAGATTTATTAAAAGAGAAACCCGGCCCAGCGATGAAGCCGTGCTTTCCGCCCGCATGATAGACAGGGCCATCCGGCCGCTTTTCCCGCAAGACATCAAAAACGACATCCAAGTTATCCTCTCAATTCTTTCAGTTGACCAAGAGAATGATCCGGATATCCCGTCATTCTATGCCACAGCTGCGGCTCTGGCAATTTCCAATATTCCTTGGGATGGCCCGGTATCCGCAATGCGCGTCGGTCAAATAGACGGAGAACTAGTGCTTAACCCAACTTACGAAGCCCGGGAAAAAAGCGCGCTTGATTTAGTCGTGGCTGGCTTTGCTCAAAAAGTAATTATGCTTGAAGCTGGCGCCAACGAGGTAGATGAAAAAACTATATACGAAGCGATTCAATTGGGCTCAAAGCATAACGGTAAGATACTCAATTTTATTGAGGATATAGTAAAACAAGTTGGCAAAGAAAAAATTTCTATCCAGGAATTCAAAGAAGATCTCGAAGAATCAATTGAAAGTGATGATGAAAAATTCGAAGAATCAAAAGGCAAGAAGTCAGAACAAGATGAATGGGAGAAAATCACCTTTAGCTTTCTTGAAAAAAATATTGATAAATATCTTTTCACTGGTCCGAAAAAATCCAAAAAAGAACGAAAGGACGCTGTGGGTGAAATGAAGTCCAAATTAGAAGAACATCTTTTGGAAAAACAGATTGGCAAAGAAAAACGCCAAGCCGCCAGCGGATTGCTTGAAAGTTTTATTGAAGAAAAAATTACCGAAGCGATTGTTAAAAAAAGCAAACGAGTTGACGGTCGAGCCCTGGATGAAATCCGAGCGCTCTCATCCGAAGCCGGACTTTTGCCGCGCACGCACGGTTCTGGATTATTCAACCGCGGCGAAACCCAGGTTCTCTCTATTGTCACCCTTGGCTCCCCCGGAGATGAGCAAGTGCTCGACACTATGGAACAAGATTGCAAAAAAAGATACATGCACCATTATAATTTCCCGCCATTTTCAGTGGGCGAAGTAAAACCATTGCGCGGAGCCAGCCGCCGCGATATCGGCCATGGAGCTTTAGCGGAAAAAGCTCTTGAACCAGTGCTTCCCTTAAAACAGGACTTCCCCTACACCATCCGCGTAGTCAGTGAAGTTTTGGGCTCTAATGGCTCTTCCTCCATGGGTTCGGTTTGCGGCTCCACCCTTGCCCTTATGGATGCTGGCGTGCCGATAAAAAAGCCGGTTGCTGGAATCGCCATGGGCTTAGCCAGTATTGAAAACAACAAAAATGACATCACTGATTACAAAATTATAACTGATATCCAGGATTTAGAAGACGGCAAGGGCGGCATGGATTTTAAAGTCGCAAGCACTGCTGATGGCATTACGGCAATTCAATTAGACACAAAAACCCATGGAATTACTTTTGACATAGTTCAGGAAACGCTTAAGCGCGCTAAAACCGCCTGTCTGGAAATTCTAAAAGTCATTGCCAAAGCCATCCCAGAACCAAGAAAAGAATTATCCCAATATGCGCCAAAAATCACTACTGTAAAAATTGATCCGGAAAAAATTCGCATTGTTATCGGCCCAGGCGGAAAGATGATTAATGAAATTATTGACGCTTGCGGGGTTGATATTGATATTGAAGATTCTGGTTTGGTAATGATTACCGGCATTGACCCGGAAAAAACCAAAGAAGCAATTGCTTGGGTAAAAGCTTTGACCCGCGAACTTAAACCAGGTGAAAAGTTTCAGGGTAAGATTACTCGGATTGAGGATTTCGGCGCTTTTGTGGAATTGATACTGCCGGAGGACGAAGCTAAGCACGCTCCAAAATTTGAGGGCTTGATTCATATCTCTAAATTAGCGCCGCATCGCATTGATCGGGTTGAAGATGTTGTTAAGTTTGGGGAAATTGTGCCCGTGGAAGTGGAAGAGATTGATGAAAAGGGCCGTCTTAATTTAAAGATGCAGGGTGTTCAAGCCGCGCCAGCTCAAAGGCATCAAGATTTTCATCCTTCCAGCAATAACCGCGGCCGTTTTTCAACCTCGAGTTCCCCGGGGTCTCGAACGGCAAGGCCGAGGGACAACCGTTTCCCGCGCCGGAACAGCAACTCCCGGGATTTTAAAGCCTTTAGGCCGGACCGGAATCGTAATTCTAATCGGAGAGACGGGAGAGGGGATAATCAAAGGGATGATAGGAGAAAAAGGTATTAAAGAAACAGAGAAATTAAAATTTCTCAATTTCTCTGTCATTTCTTTGTTTCTTAATTTATAGTTTCTTTTTCTGTTGCTTTCCAAAATAACATTCCAAAATAATCAGTAAACAAAAAACTACCGTTTTTAAGGTAGTTAGTCGTAATTCCTTGCTCATAGCTGGCTATTTTGGCAGTTAGCAATGATGTTGTTGAAAAGAACATTTTATTTTTTGCCAACATTTTTAGACCAAAATAGCCAAGTATGAAAAGGGAATTTTCAATACCCTAAATCATAGCACACCCAAACAAAAAAGTCAAGGACTGGTTTTTGAAATATTTTTGAAAATCATCAACTTTTGGCTAAGATTAGGTAAGAATTATCAATTATCAATTATCAATTATCACTTAAAACTTGCAAGAAACATTA
>JAHIMF010000013.1 GCA_018896645.1 Patescibacteria group bacterium
ATACTTTCCAATTCATCTTGCGCTCGCTCTCCAATATCCTTTAACTGCCCGTCGGTTAAATTCCCCACCAAACTAAAAGTTACAATCGCAAAATCATTAGCCCTGATTTCCATCACCATTGGATCCTCGGCCTCGCTTGGCAAGCCGGAAATAGTATCCGCTTTATCCCGCAAATTTCTAATGCTCCCCTTCAAATCCGCGCCCGCCTCAAATTCTATAACCACGCTGGAAACCCCAAAAGACGAATTAGAAGTCATTCGCTCCATATTTTCCAAACCATCTAATTTCTCTTCCACTTTATTGGTTATGAGTTCTTCAATATCGCTAGGGCTCGCTCCCGGATAAACCGTAGTTACCACGGCAATCGGAATCTGCACTTCTGGATTCGCTTCCCTGGGCAATTCCATCAAAGAGAGAAACCCCCAAGCGGCCATGCCAATCACCATTAAAATTGTCAGGCGCCACCGCTTAATAAAAAAACCAAAAAAACCCCGACGAGTCTGCTCAATACGCCTCCGGTTAATTTCACTGTCTCTTTGAGATAATTTTGTTATATTATTTTCATTATTCATAAATAATCAAGATACAAGAAACAATAACCAAAGAATAATCAATAATCAAATTTCAAAACTATTTAGTTATTGGTGTTTGGAGCTTATTTGGTTATTGTATCTTGGTGATTGTATCTTAGAAAATTACTCCTCAATCATCACTTCATCACCTTCGGACAAAAACCCTCCATTCTCAACAACCACCAAATCCCCTTCATCCAACCCAGAAACAATCTCCACCATCTCTCCATAAACCTCACCAACTTCCACTATCCGCTTATTAACCCCACTAACCCCTTGGTCATTCGCGTCCCTTGTTTCTTGTTTCTTGTTTCTTGTTTCTACGATCCACGCGTAAGACTCATTCTGACCCACAACCACCGTAGCCAAAGGCAAAATAATCATGTCACTCCTTTTATACGTCAACTCAATCTCCACCTCCGCCACCTCTCCAGGCACAAACTGATAATCACTATTATCCGCCTCAACCTTAATCTTCACCTTTCCGCTCGCTCCCAAAGCCGCCGGCCCTATCTCCGTCAAAATTCCAACGTAACCGTCGTCGTCCCTTGTTTCTTGTTTCTTATTTCTTATTTCTAAAATCTTGACTTCCTGTCCAATCGTCAAATATCTCACCTCCCGCGTCCCAATCTCCAATTCTATTTCAACAAAATCCACATCTCCCATCTCCATCACGGGTGTGCCAATACTCACCTGATCGCCAACTTCAACCAAATTGGAAAACACCACCCCGCTAAATTTCGCTGGTATTCCCAGATTATCAAACTGATATTTAGCCAGGTCAAACTGGGCTTGGGCCCCATTAAACTGGGCTTGGGCCCCCAGTTCTCTTAGCTCTATTCCAGAAATTGCTAGCTCTAAAGAGGCGCGAGCACTTTCTAAACCATTTTCTGCCTGTTCAGATTGAATCTCCGCTGTCTCTATCGCCGACTCCGCCGAAATTTTTGCTGTTCTAATTCCATTTACAGCGCCCTTAATCCCGGAATTCACCGTATTCAAAGAAATCAATAAACCACTCAACTGGATTTTATAATTGCTAATCACGGCGTCTGATATCTCAATTGTAGACATGCAATAGTTCAAATCAACATAAGCCAAATCCGCCAACTTTTTAACTTTCTCAATCAACTCATCCATCTCCTCCAAGTCACCCTCAATCTCTCCATCGTCGTAGTCGTCGTCCCTTGTTTCTTGTTTTCGACAGAACCTGCCGTTCGAGGCCCTGAGGCCCTCAGGCCCGAATGGGAGCTTGCCGAAGGTCTTGTTTCTTGTTTCTTCTCTATTTCTTAATTTCTCAATTTCTTCTGCATACAGCCCCTTCACCCGCATAAAACTATTTTCTGCATCCGTCCTCGCCTGGCTATTAGAATTTAATAAATTTTTGAATGCATAATCACCCATTATACCGCCGCCTAAAAATCTCATCATTTGGTCAATGGCGCTATAAGCGCTGGAATAACTAGCGCGGCCAGAATCAAGCGCGGTTTTTACGGCTTGCTCAGCCGAATTTTTAGCGCTGGCCAAACTTACCTTCGCCAAACTTAAACCGGCTTCCGCGCTTTTGACTCCCAACTCGGCCTGCTTCACGCTTTCTTCACTCGCGGCTTCCACTTCTCTTAAGTTTTCTTCAGCAGTCATCAAGCTTGATAAAGCATTATAATAATTAGTTTCTATGGCATCATCATAAATCCGAAAAAGCTCTTGTCCGGCCCAGACTTCTTCGCCAATGGGTGTGATATATTGCAAAAAGCCATTAGTCAAACTTTTAACTAAGGTATATTTTTTGGGCTTAACTTTTCCGTTTAAAATAATTGGTATCCGAATTTCATCTTGGGTCTCAATTATTTGAACTTTAACTTTGGGGGTTACTTTCTCTTCTGGCCCAGCTTCAATCTCCGTTTGTCTGGATTTAAAAATCCCAACCCAGGCAATCGCTAAAATAATTACCAAAGCTAAATAAATTTTCTTTTTTTTACTCATAAAAAATGATTAAAATTTATTCGTGCGCGTTTATTTGTCCCGCTGCCGAAGATTCGCATACGGATACTAAGTTGAATAATCTTAGCGTAAAATTTTAAAAAGGTCAATGCTTCCCTCTTTAGTGGTCCTCCTTTGAGCTCCTTTTTTTATTCGGAAAAAATAACGGATTTGGGAGTTTGAAGGGTTGATTTTGGGGGTTACTCCGTGAAATTGAGTCCGCGGACTCGCTATTTCCCAGAGTTGATTTTTTGGGGGGGAAGAGTAAGATAATGTTAGGAGGCAAGAATGTCAAAAGAAAAAATCTACAATTTAAAAACTTTGCCAGAAGAAAAAAGGCCCCGGGGAAAATTAATAGCTAAGGGTCCAGATATTTTGAAAAATTACGAGCTTTTGGCTGTTATTTTAGGTACTGGATATAGAGATGAGAATGTTTTAGAATTAGCCCATCGGATTTTGCAAGATTATGGCTCTAAAGCGATTACTAAGGAAAAAAGCGTGTGGCGTCTGATGGATGAACTTGGTCTGCCAGAAGTCAAGGCCTGCCAAATTATCGCCTGCTTTGAATTGGGCCGCCGGTTTTTTATGGAAGACACTGGTCGGATGCCGACGATTCAAGGGCCAGAAGATGTTTATGAATATTTGGAGGATATGAAGAAACTTAAAAAAGAGCAATTCCGCGGGCTTTATCTTAATTCTCGCAACAAACTGATTCATGATGAAGTTATCTCCATTGGCTCTCTTAACGCCAACATTGTCCATCCTCGCGAAGTTTTTTCACCGGCGATTGAGTTTGCTTCGGCTAATGTAATTTTGGTCCACAATCATCCTTCTGGGGACCCAGAGCCGAGTGAAGATGATTTGGATATTACTAAACGGCTAGTGGAAGCCGGGAAGATTATGGGGATTGAGGTTATTGACCATATTATTATTACTAAAACAGAATTTATAAGTTTTAAAGATAAAAAATTAATTTAAAAACTATGTGTTGGTGCTTTGCAATTATAAATAACAGATTAGCTGAAATTTATTTTGACAGAGACAAAAAAGGAAACCCCAAATTTGAGGGTCATTGTTATGTTAAGAGAAGCGAGTTTAAGACCAAGGTGGAGCAAAAAGCTATAGATGAGGATATTACTAAGTATCGGTTTAGTTATCGGAAAGGGGAGTATAGGAGGGTGGAGGCGAAAAAAAGTAATAAGTAAAAATAATATGCCGAAAAAATTAAAAATAATAAATAAGAATAAGAAAGATAAAAAGAGAATCTGCCGGCACGATTATAAAAATGCGGTTCAAGTTGGCAATATTGATTATCAATGTCCATTATGTGGTGAACTTTTGGATCCAAACGAATGGTTTTTTATGAATAGTTTCGAGTTTGTTGATGTAGAAGTTAAAAAAGAGTGAAACATCAGCATGGTTTATTTCGCGATTTAATTAAATAAAAAATATAGTTTTATGAGTCATAAATATCCAGTACAAAAAGAGCTAATAACTAGTGAGCCAAAACATCAAACCGCCATCCGCGATATCAAGAAGCGTACTTATTGGGGTCCGACCGAGAAGGTCTTTGAGAGAAAATTGGGAGAGTTTATGAAAAACAGAAAACTCAAGGAAAAAGATGCCCTTATAGTTATACTAGATTATTTGACAGAGGTCTTGCTGAATTCAAAAGACGGAGTATTTAAAATGATAAAGAAGAGAGGAAAGGATATCCAACAAGCAAGTAAATCAGCCGCTGGAAATAATTATCAAGCTTTGATTGCCTACGCTCTAAATCGCAATATTGAAGCTGGTAATTTACCAAAAAATTTAGTGGTTGCCCTAAAACCCAAAAAACACCCGCTAGTTGAAGAATATACTTCTATAAAAGTAGGTAAAGAAATTCAAAAACCAGATATAGATGTTTTGATTTATCAGGAGAAACCAAAAACTCCATTAATAGTTTGTTCTTGTAAAACATCTCTTCGGGAGAGAGCTGGCCAAACTTATAGATGGAAATTATTATTGGAATTAGCAACCGCGGATCCCAAACATCTTCAAGAAAATCCTGATTGTCCTATTAATAAATTCAAAATTGAATATAAATATGAACGAAAAATTTATGTTGCGATAATTATCGCCGATTTATACAATGAAATAAATCAACCTCAACAGAGAGGCATGTTTAGCTTTTTCGATTTAGCGTATGTTGCCGATTATAAAAAAGGAAAGATATTAGAAACAGTCAAACCACTAAGTAAAATTATACAAGAATTAAACAAAATATATTCTTAAATTTAATTTTTTCTTAAAATAACAATACTTTCCTTATTCATTGTCTCCTCTAACTCGCCAGCAACATTTGTTGGCGAGTTTTTCATTGGCATTCTTTTCCCTGGTATGTTTCTAACAACAATATCCTCGCATGAGAACCCTACACTTTCCCCTAATTCGGTAATAATAAAATCTGTGGGGATTCGTACTTGTTTTACTAAACGATTGCCAATCACTAAACAAAAATATTTACTTGGTTTTAAAATTTTGTAGGCCCGTTCAAGGCATTTATTTAAATCAACATAAAAACTCAAAACATCCTTAGCTCTTTTTTCATCCTTTTTGGAAATCTTGTCCAAAACTTCATCTAAATATTCTGATTGGAGATTATGTTCAAGATCTTTGGTTGCCTTGCCGCCAAGCAGTTCGTTGTCAACCCCGGACGCTTTGTTTGGCTCCTTAAAAATGTCTATCCACTGGGCGGATAATCTGGAAAATTGGCCGTAAGCCACAGTTGTCCGGCTGTCGCCATAGGGCGGAGAAGTGATGATGCAATCAATAGAATTAGCTTTTATGCCATTACCCCTGGAAGAGTCCCCAAAGATTGGCTTAGCCCAGATTTTTTTGTTGACATCCCTGTAAAACTCAGTCATTCCGTTTATATTTAATTCCGCCCTCTTTTTAAAAATTCCTAAAACATCCGGGTTATAATCTTTCAATTTGTCTTTTTTAATTCTAACCAGCTTAAACTCCCCATTTTTAGTATTGGAAGCCAGGCGAACTGTTTCGCTAAGACAAACCAAGAAAAAATTTCTAACTTTTCTATCTTTAATGCTTTTAATCGCTTTTTTAATTTTCGCCAACTGGATAATCACCGGCTCTTTAAACCAAAAATCAATATTAAAAAAATTTGGCCTTTGAATTTCCTTGTCTTTTATTTTTTCGATTCTGTCTAATAATGTAAAGTATTCTTTTGTTAATTTTTTAGGATCTATTTCAGTTGTTTTAACTTTCGCTAAAAAAATAGCCAAAGGATTTAAATCAATTCCATAAGAATTTCTTCCCAATAATCGGCTTTCAATTAAAGCCGTCCCAGAACCGCAAAAAATATCACAGATAGTATCACCCTCTTTGCTGTAATTCTGCAAAAGCCGTTTGGCGACTTGGGGGATAAACATAGCCGGATAAGTGTGGAATCCATGAGTGTAGGGTTTGGTTTTTTCACCCTTAAAATCCCAAGAATAATCAATTCGCCTGGTGAGCTCATCATCGCTAACCTTTTCTTTTTTAATAGGACTTTGCAAATTTCTGATTATTTTTACAACCACCCCTCGGATTTCTACTTCTTTACGGTAAAAAGGAAATAGGGTTGGATTGCAGGGCTGTAATCTGAACCTATCTTTTTCGCGATAAAGTTTTTTTAAAGTCGCTTCATTATCATCAATAATAGCAACCACGGTTTCGCCATTCTCTGCGAATTCCTGTTTTCTGATAACAACAACATCCCCGTCAAAAATTCCTTCATCAATCATGCTATTACCCTGAACTCTTAAAGCATAGAGATTAGAAAATCTGTTAATTTCGTTCTGGTTAACCGCGATTGTTTCACCAGGCATTTCAATTGCCTCAATTGGCTGTCCCGCGCTAATAGTGCCTGACAAAGGAACTTGAATTATTTCATCTTTTTTCAGTTCCACACCCCGCGCGCTATGCTCATTTTTGATCAACATACCTTTTTTGACTAGGGCGTCAACATGCTGATACACACCGGAAAGCGCTTTCAGCCGAAAGTGTTTTTTTATCTCCTCAAAAGTAGGGGAGTATTCCTTCTCCTCAATATATTTTTTTACATAGTCATAAATTTCTTTTTGTCGTTTGGTAATTGTGGACATCTTGGCCTTGATTTAATTATTAGATTTGCTATAATTTAATTATACCGAAAATTTACTGAAAATGGAATGGTCAGTTATCCACAATTAATTTTTAATCTAAAAAAGTATGCCAAGAAAGCAGAAAAAAACTTGGCAAATATCCAATCTTTATGGCAATCGCCGAACACATTGGTTATAACGCCACGGGGCGGAAAGATTCTAAAAATGATTTGAATGAGATTTATGAAGAATTTAAGAGGTTTGGGAAATAAAAATAACTTAATTAAGAATGTATGGATAAAAAAATAAGCGCGATAACAAAGATCGCAATCTTTCGCAAAAAAGAAATCAGGAAAACTATTTACAATAATGAATGGTGGTTTTCGGTTATTGATGTGTGCGGAGCATTAACGGATAGCATTGACGCAGGGGCATATTGGAGAAAACTAAAACAACGGCTAAAAGAAGAAAGCGATGAGGTCGTGACATTTTGTCACGGACTGAAATTAGAAGCGCCTGATGGCAAAAAATATGCCACAGATTGCGCTAATACCGAAGGCGTTTTTCGACTAATTCAGTCAATCCCCAGCCCCAAAGCCGAGCCGTTCAAGCGCTGGTTGGCTAGGGTTGGCTATGAACGGGTAAAAGAGATTGAGGATCCAGAGCTGGCTACTAAAAGAACAAGGATACTGTATAAACTTAAAGGATATAGTGATGGCTGGATTGAGAAAAGAATGCGCGGCATTGCCATTCGCGAGGAATTAACTGATGAGTGGCAAAAACGGGGAGCACAAGAGCAAAGGGACTATGAAATTTTAACCGCGGAGATTTCCAAAGCGACTTTTGACCTGACGCCAAGCCAGTATAAAAAGTATAAAAATTTAAAAAGAGAAAATCTGCGGGACCACATGAACGACTTGGAATTAATTTTTACTATGCTGGGTGAGCGCGCCACAACAGAAATCCATCGAACGGAAAATTCAAAAGGGCTGCCAAAGCTGAAAGCCGATTCCAATGCTGGCGGCGATATTGCCGGCGGCGCGAGAAAGAAATTAGAAAAACGGCTTGGCAAGCCAATTGCCAGCCGAGAAAATTATCTCAAGAAACCGGAGGATAGAAAGAAATTAAAATAGCTAATTTTAGGGGAAATTTATGGAGAGACATAAAAGATTAAAAAATAATTTATATGAGACATTATAAAGATATTCCAATATGGATAAATTTAAAAAAGGAAAAAGTTAAAATGCGCTATTTTCAAGCGCAAACCCTGCAAAATCAAGCCGAAGAGGTTCTGGATAAAGCCAAGGAAGAAGTGGAGGAGATGATTCTAAAATAATTTAAGAATAAAAATCTATGCCGCCCCTTTTCCAAATCAAAAACAACAAATTCACCCGAATTAAAGAATCATATGAAGCCGCGCCGGATCATTAATAAACTTAACCCACCCCCTATGCCCGAAGAAAATCAAACTCAACCTTCAGAGGAAAAACCGGCTGTGGCAGAAACTAAACCAGAAACCCAAGAACCACCCAAAGAAACAGCCGCCATAGAATCAACCAACAAGCAAGATGAGCAATCAGAACCTCAACCCACCACCACTCCAGACAAACCAACAGCATCTCCCCAGTCAGAAGTTACTCAACCGACTACTCTAATAACTGAAAATCCATCAACCCCGCCAACCCAATCCGCCTCTTCAGCGGACAAGCCCAGCTCCGCTCCAGAAAATGGAACTGCCGCGGATAAGCCAGCACCAGATAGTCTTCAACCGGGCCCAGAGCCAGGGTCTCAATCAGTGAAACCAGCCTCGGCGCCAGCTCAACCTCCCAACCAAAATCAGAATATCATCCAAAACCTTCTTGTCAAAGCCCGAGCCAAGCTCCAAGAAAGAAGGCAGAAAAGATTAGACAAAATTTTAGCGGCTTTGCAGGAAAAAGACAAACTATCAAACAAAGAAATCAGGCAGTTGGTAAAGAAATCAAGGAATACAGTTATTAGGTACCTGGATATCCTAGAAAAACAGGGTAAAGTCAGACAAGTTGGTAAACAGGGTAAATATACTTTTTATGAGCTAGTAAAATAATTAATGCCCCATAATTTATTTTTTAATGCCCCAAATGGTGGAAATGGGGCATTAGAAAGCCCCAGCAAACTCGAATAACGCGCGCTGGCTCCAGAGTCCCTTCAACTCGCTTCCAGCGCCAGCGCTCATCTTTGCGCAGACCCTTGACAAACGAAAAAATATGAGATACTATTTCATAACAATGTTCTTTTTCAATTAGCTATTTCAATGTCTAACTCATCCCAAAAAAGAAGGAGGAATACAGATGCCAGAAAAACCACCAACCCTCAAAGAGCTCAAGTGGTTTCTCTACAATATTATTGGTAGCAACTACGAAACTAAAACCGAACACGTGGGTTTTATCTTGCGTTTCCTGGAAAACATTCCCGTAACCCAAGAACCGCAACGTCGGGAATGGCAAATAGAACTTTTTGGCTATCTTATCCAAAATTTTGGTATTCCTCCGGCCAGTAACGTCCAACCGCTCATTTTTCCGGAATTTATTATGTCACAGTCTCTCTATCGTGATAAAATTAAGAGCTTGGGAGATTTACTTTCTTCGGCTATAGAATCATTCCCTGCACACTCACCGCCGCCGCCAATTCCAATTGTTGCGGAAAAGCTTTGGGATCGTTTGCAACAAGTGGAAAATGAGGTTGATCGCACGGTGGCTTTATCGAAATTTTTATCTAGTCATTATGTTCCTTATTACCCCGAAACTGATGTCATAATACTACCGCAAGAGATCGCATCCATCCAAGAAAAATTGCAAAATGACTTTAGACGAATTGATACGCTCACAACTGGGGGTACTTTTGCTGGTCCCTTAGATGAGGAAATGCTAATTATCAAAATCATCCTTGAGAAAAAAACCTTAAAAGAACAAGCCATGCTTTTGGCTTTTGCCAAGCAAAGAGCAATCGCGCTGGAATTGGAATCGATTGAAGAAAAACTTTCTATTGTAAATGATGCATTCTTAGAACAGCTGCGAAATTCGAAAAGCGGCGATGATGCGGCATACGAAAATGAAGGTGGTGATGAATAATCAAAAACCGCCCCCGGGCGGCCATTGTATCACCTAAATAAAACTGTCTTCTTGCACTTGGTTGGTATTTACCAAGTGCTTTTTCTTTTCCGCCAAAAAATTCCCCCCAGTAAAATTACCAGCGCTCCATTCAGCACCCAAATATATTTATCCACTCCAGCTAAAGATTTTCCTTGAGGAATCGTAATCACTTGTTCCCCGCTATCCAATTGCGATTGCTCTATTTTAATATCATCCTGATACCGCGGCAAAATCCGATACTCGTCATCATATTGGGAAACTATGCCCGTGACTATTAACTTGGTTCCTTCTTTCATTCCCGACTTTTTAATGCCTGTAGACTGTTTAATATAAACTTTAATTTCATCCGTGCCGTCATCCAGGTATAGGCTGGAACCCTTGATTTCTATCAGCTCACCGCTCACGGTCACCAACTGGCCTTCTGCGGGTTCGCTGACTTCACTATTCTTTAATTCATGGGCTTCTGGCTCATTGCCTTGGCCAACTTTAACAATCAAGTCTCCAGTCCCCACTGATATCCGGCGTTCACTGCGAGATTCAGCTAATGTGCCGGCCACTTGAACAATATCACCGCAAGTCAAGCCAGCAGGAAAGGCCTTTTTATAAGAATAAACTTGAATTCCCGGGGAACCAATGATGTAAAAAAATTGCGAACCCAAAACACCCGGTTCAACTGCCACAGTCCCTTGGACTTTTACCCGGTCGCCATCATCAAAATCCCGAATATTATCAAGGGTTGCGGGAATAAGGCCATTAGATTGATTTGAGCTTTTTGTTGTTGATTTTTTACTGGACGAGTCTTCCGCGATAGTAATAATATTTTCTTCACCGGGAGTCGGCGTGGTTGTCCATCGCCACACGCCATCATCGCCAAGCGCGTAAGAAGCGCCTTCTTTAACTTCATCATAATCAACTTGAGAAACTACTTCGCCAAACGGATCAATCAGCCGAGCTGAATCATAGGTATTGTTAAATGCTAAGCCCGTCTCCTCCCTATAAAACACGAGGTGCTCCCCTGAATTTATAACCGTTCCTTCTGGAATTTCATAAAGCCGGCTGCCGGCTTCCGCATCATCAATTTCAAAATCTGCCAAATCAACTGGCTCGTCTCCGGCATTATACAACTCTAAAAACTCACCCTCGGCATCCGAGCCTTCGGGGTTAGGCAAGACTTCAGTAATAAAAACGTTATAATCCAAGTTAGCTTGGGTTTTAAAACCCAAGCTAACCATAATTTTTATCCTCACCCTTTCCGTTGAACTGGCGCCATCAGTATCAACCACGGTCAAACCCACTTCATAACTGCCCTTTTTATCAAAGCTAAAGTCAAAACTTTTTTCAGTGCTGCTGGCCAAATCTGCCACTTGCCAAAAATAACTCAACTCATCGCCCTCTGGGTCAACGGAATCGCTGGCATCAAATAAAATTTCATCGCCAACCATTGCTTCGCTCACGCAATCAATTACTGCCTTGGGCGGTTTATTTTCATAAACAATTTCATTTTCTTCTTCCGGAGTCGGAATCATTGTCCACTGCCAAATAAAGGTCTCCTCATTTCTAGCCCAAGCCATTTCTTCTTCAGCTTTAGTTGCGTATTCAATATCACCAACCAATTTTTCATCCGGCCAAAAAAGTTCTACTTTATCACCGCCAGTATTGTTCAAAGCCAAATCGCTTAGTTCCCGTTTAATTAAAAAATATCCCCGGGCAGGGATAATAGTTGAGTCAAAATCACTGGCCTTAATAGTATAAATCTTGCTGGTCGCATCAGATAATTTCCAGCCCTCTAAATTAACTTCTTCATCCCCAATATTTTTTAATTCAATCCACTCGCCTTCTGTATCACTGCCCGCCGGGTTTGGCAAGATTTCATTGATGATAATTTTGTCAGAAAAAATTTCCGAGTTAGGCTCTTCACAAACTTTCCAAAGTCCTTGTTTATTTTCCCAAGCCTCTTCTTCCGCTTGTTTAAATTCATCTTGATATTTATACGGGAGTTCATAAGTATACTCATAAGCATAACCTTGGCTAATCATTAATTTATTAAAATTTGTTCCATCTTCCAAAAATACATACCGCAATAATCTTCCATAATCATCTATTTCTCCTTGAGAATCATCGGCCTCTAACCTTACAGTTTTACCAGTCAACAATTCTTTAGCTTTGTTTGCTGCTTCAAGCCCAAAACACTCAACTGGCTTTCTGGGGTCAACCGACTCGGGTGTATCAATGCCAATCAATCTTAATCTTTCAGTCTTTCCCTGGATATCTACATCAATTGTATCGCCGTCCACTATCTTAACAACTGAATAATATTCTTGTTCGCTCAAAGTTTTATTTTCCCCGCCCGGCGTTGGCGTTACCGTCCAGAACCAGCCCTCTCCAACCAGCGAATACGAAACATCATCTTTAGCTGGCCCGGAATTATCTGGCGTAGCAGCTGCTAATTCTTCATTTGGCCAAAAAAGTTTTATGCCGTCCCCGGAATTATTAAGAACCAATGGGGTTTCTGAACTATAAAAAACAACATAGCCCCAACCAGCAATTTTTGTGCTTTCGGGAATTGTAAACTTTTTCGTTGAGCCTTGGGTGTCTTCCAAAACCCAACCAGAAATATCCGCTTCATTATCGCTCTTATTGTAAAGTTCCACAAACTCATTATCCGCGTCTGAATCTTCCGGATTTATCAATAATTCATTAATAATGATTTTGTTTGAATATGTTGACCGAACTGGCGGAGTTGACGAGCTTGGCGGCGGAGGCGGAGGTGATTCCCCTGTATCTTCTTCCGGCTCCTCAAATGGCTCTTCAGGTGGTTCTCCTTCCACGGTAATGTAATCTTTTATATCATCAAAAGTTGCCGTCCCTATTCCAGAAACATTCATAATTTCTTCTATCGCTTGAAATGGTCCATTTGTCTTCCGATAATCAATAATCGCCTGGGCTTTAGCAGGTCCAATTCCTTTCAAAGTATCCAGCTCTTCCAAACTCGCCGTATTGATATTAATTAACTCCGCCGCATTAGTATCATTCGCATGTATTCGTAGATTAGCATCACAATTAAAAAATAGCCCAAAAAAAATTATAAATATAATCGTAAGCTTTAAAAATCTCATGCTTTAATTATACAATAGGATTGACTTTTTTGGAAAACAAAGCCGCCCTAAAGCGGCTTAATCAGCCTAAACTAAACTTCCTTGGAGATCCATCTCTTGGATCAGTTCACTGATTCTTACTAATAACTTCTTGGCGTCCTTGGCAGCTTGTATCATGTCAGCTCGGGAAACCTCTAAAGAGCCATACTCAATATCATGACGTCTTCTTCTCATCCTCCGTATTCTATTAAATTCATTTTGTAATTCTCCTTTCATTAGTTCCTTCGCGCATTCAATAACTATAGAATGATGGCCCTCGCCCTTTCTGGCTTTATATCCATTAAACAAAAGAACTGATTCACAGCCAAGCCTTATTGAATCATAAATATTAGCATAAACATTTGACTCATACCCACTTAATTTCAAATTCTCATATGAAAAACGATAAACTTTAAATGCTTTTTCTTTTTTAATCTTGGCGTCATTAATTGTCGTATTAATCCTTTCTATTTTTTCCTCGTTTAATAATCTCTGTAAACTCATTTAAATTGCCTTTTAAAATAATCTTTGGCTCATTAAATATTCTAACAAAAAAATCGTTTCCTTCTTTTAACTTATCGGCTGCTTCCCGTCCACTGTAAATTTGATAATTAATTTCTCTTTTCAGCTCGCCCTCTAATTCATTAGCTTTCTCAACTAAATCATTTTGATCAACCTGGCCAATCAGCATCAGATCAATATCGCTCTCTCCGTATTCTTTGCCTCGAGCAATAGAGCCAAAAATAAAGGCGTATTCCACCTTCTTAAACTTGTCAACCAATGCCTTTATTTTAGCTTCTATGCCAATTGTTTTAGATATAATTTTTTTTATTTCCTCATATAAAGGATGGTCTTTATTCAACCTAAAAAAACGCAAATTACCCTTGCGTTCATCTTTCAAAATTCCTTCTTTAACCAGAGTATTTAGAGCCGCTTGAAAATGTCCCGGTTCTTTACCTAAATTTCTGGCGATTTCCCTTAAATAATATTCCTTGTCGGGATCTTTAAAAAAAAGGTTTAAAATCTCACCCTTGGTGTTTTTTAGAAAGTTGAGCATAGTTTTGTGGTACTGTATGGGTTATATATACAATTGTATAAGATTTATATACAATTGTCAAAATTGACTTTTAGCGAAATTTAAAGTATAAATAACATATAAGCCGGAGTGGTGAAATTGGTATACACGCGTGGTTTAGGACCACATGCCACAAGTTAAAAGAAGGTGGGCAAACGTTTGCCCACCTTCTTTTAACTGCTTTTAATCGACAACCTTCAAAACTTTATTTTTACATTGTTTTCCGAACAAATTCCATAAAGTCAGAAAAAGCACCAGGAAACTTTTTTCTAAAAGGCGACTCTATAATTTGATTATCTTTTCCTTTGTGGAAATGGCAGGGAAAAGTTTTAATTCGCTTAAACCGAGTATCAGGAAAGTTATCATAACGATAAATAGTTTTGTCCAAATGCCTTCGCTCCCAATGAAAATCAAAGCGATTCTTAATTTTTTGAGAAAGCCGAATATCAATAAAACTTTTATCTTTAAGAATCAGGCGGAGCTTATCAGGAGAAGGTTTAATAATATCAACGACGATATCTAAAAATTGATCTTTAGCAATAGATTGTAAATCTTCTAAGGTAGGCATTATGAAGATTTAATAAGCTGGTATAAAGTATCACGTTTAGCTTCCAGTGAATCAAATTTAAAAAAATCCTCGCGTGATTCTGAAGTTTCATGAATGAATCCTTTCTTGATCTTATTGTCTAACTCACCAATACTCCTGACTCCATACTTGTTAGCCAATAAAAAAAGTTCGGTTTCTACGGTTAATAACCTTCTTTCTAAAAAATCCCTAACACTTTCTTTTTCAATCGTTGCCTTGGGGATATTCAATTTAGTTGCAATGGCAGCAATGGTCATAGATTTATAAATTTAATCATTGTTAGTATTTTAATTGTATCATCTCTGAAAATATTGTCAAATTTAGGGAATTGACTTTTTTGAAAAATTGAATTATAAATAAACTATGTGCCGGAGTGGTGAAATTGGTATACACGCGTGGTTTAGGACCACGTGCCGCAAGGCGTGGAGGTTCAAGTCCTCTCTCCGGCACCACGCTTAGCGTGGTGCAAGGGACGCTAACCGTCCCACCAAATAATTAGAAAAAATTTATAAATAAATAAATTACCCCGCCGCCATTCGGCCTGAGCTCATAGCCGAAGGCAAGCGGACGGGGTATTAAAAATTCCCAACACAAAAACCCCGAGAAATCGGGGTCTTTTTGATTATAATGTATGGACTTTAACTAAAGTTCTAAATCCAAATCCTGAACAATATCCTCGGGAACAGGCGGCGGTTCGCGAACTGGACTTATACCCGGATA
>JAHIMF010000014.1 GCA_018896645.1 Patescibacteria group bacterium
GGAGGTCTCAAGGTCTACTTTGAGACCTTGAACTCCATAGTTTCACTAATCTTAATGTAATCTTAGCTATAAATCAATCCACCTAAGTTAATTTATCACCCCAATATAGGGACAGTGCCTAAATATAAACAATTTTTTATTTTGCGAAAATTTTTTAACATTGAAACCCTCTTCTTCCAAATATCTTATAAAATCGTTTGCCCCTAAATTTAAAATATTAACAAAACGCGAATCTTCTAAATCAATATAATGAGTAATTTCTTTTTCTTGTTTCAAATAATTTTCCAACCAGTAAAGAATAAAAGTTTTGCCAACCTGCCTGGCCCCATGCAAAACAATAATATCATCAGTGTTGAGATACTTTATTATTTCGTCAGTAATGATTCTTTTGTAATTTTTAAGCATAATAAGCGCTTTTTATCTAAACTTATCTCTAACTCTACTTTACTCTATATTCAATATAAAGTAAAGTCAAGTTTAATTTTTCTTAGATGTTTCAGCCAAAGGCCTGCCTCGCTGCAAGGCGGGCTGATCCGCCTCCTTGTCTGCCTCTGGCATGATGGCGGAAAAATGTCATAATGTTAAAATGTTTAAATATTAAATCCGTAAATAACATTTTCTATATTACTGTAACTCTTAGAGATAAGCTTAAAATCCTTTATTTTCAACTCCTTGCTTATTCTATCTAATTTATTCAAATCCTGTTGAGAGGGCTTAAGTTTAACTTCATAAGCCTTATTTTTATTAAAAATAAAATCAATCTCAACGCCTCCTTTTTTTTGATAATAATTTATCTCACCTTGAGGTCGGAGTAACTGAAAAATACTATTTTCAAATAAGGCGCCTTCGCTTACTTGAATTGAATTATTTACCAAGCCAGAATCACAAAGATATATTTTATTCGCGCCGCGAATTTCCACATCCTTACTTTTACTGTAAAGTTTTATTAATTTAATAAAATAAGTGCCTTCTAAAAAAGCTAAATAATCATAAATCGTCGGCCTGGAGACAGCTAACTCCTGGGCTATTTTCTGAACATCCAATTTTGACCCAACTCGCTGCATCAAAAGCAATATCAAGTCTCTAATTACATTCGTCTTTTTATAATCGCCCAATTGCACTATTTCTAACTGAAAATACGAAGAAAAAATATCATCCAAAGCCATCTTTTTTTCCTGAAAATCCTTCTTGGCTACCACCCCGGGAAAGCCGCCAAATTTTAAATATTCTTCATAAAACCTGTTAAACGTATTAAAAATTGTCTTGGAAATTTTCTGGCCTATCTTGGGAATAATCAATTTTTCTTCTTTAAGTAAAAGAAATTCCTTGAAATTTAGAGGAAATAATTCAAAAATATATTTTCTGCCGGCCAGGGATTCGGAAAATAAATTTTTAATGTAAAAACTGCTGGAACCGGTTAAAAAAAATTTTATCTTGTAATGATCGAAAAAATATTTTACTATTTGCGGTAAATTTTTAACAAATTGGATTTCATCAAGAAAAAGATAGGCCTGACGATTAAAATTTAGTCCCTTTACTTCAAAATTAAATTTTATCTTTTCATAATCTTCTTCTTCAAAATATTTTTGATTAATGGGATTTTCCAAATCTATATAAAGCTTGTTATCGGAACTTATCTTGTCATAAATAAATTTAAGCAAGGTGGTTTTGCCGGTTCGGCGCATACCAGTAATCACAATTGCTTCTGGAGAACTTAAATATGGTTTTATTTTGATGTAGATATCTCGTTGTATAATCATATAATTATAACTTTACACAAATCCTATTTATTTGTCAAGTTCTACTTTACTCTATATTCAATATAAAGTAAAGTCAAGTTTAATTTTTCTTAGATGTTAAAATATCACGATGTAAATCTAATATAGGCCGGCAACTCGAGCGGCTTTCATTCTCTTAAGGGATCGTACCCATTTTTAACTTCTTCTCCGTCAAGATGCCCATCGCCGTCTGTATCTGGATTAAGCGGGTCTGTGCCTAATTTCCCCTCATCGCCGTCAAAAAGCCCATCTTTATCAGTATCCGGTGGTGGAGTCGGGATAAAAGTCGCCGGGTCAATCCTAATCACCGGTAAAACTTTGCCGGCCTTAATCTCTGCCTTAGTTTCCAGAGAAATATTAAAACCAATCTTTTCTTCATTGGTCATTTCCCGAAACTCGCTTGGTAGACTCTCAACATATTCTCTGGACCCAATCAAAGGTTGGCTAATATCCGGACTCGTTTCTTTATCACCTTGGGCGGGCTGGGTCCCCTGACCCAAACCCGGGCTTACCGGCCCTGGTTTTTGCAACTGCCAAAACACAACCACGCCAGCAATAATCAGGAGTAAAACAATGATTAAAATTATAAGAATCTTTTTCATTTAGATAATTTTCTATTGATAATCTAAAACTAGCAAAAAAGTATCTGCACTATTGACAATCAGGATGAGGCATTTGCAAACACCTGAATTATCTTTATTGGCAAGGCCGCTACCATCCAAACACGCAACGGCAATAAACTGTTGAGAGTTGTCCGGCGCCAAAAGCCCATATCATAGGAACATTTAATTGATTGCCGGGTATCGGACCAGCCCCAGTGGTCCGTATCGCTGTATTCCACCCAGAATCATCATAACCTAAATTCATCCACCCCGCGGCAGGGCTCTGCGTACACTTCCAATCAGGCAAATTATTAGTAGTTACCTTTGAGCTATCTGGTTTTGTTAAAATAACAGCCACCCCATAAATTGTGCCCCAATCTTTAGCTCTTACTGCGATTACATTACTGCTTGCCCCTCCCACAACAATAACTTCTGCCCTATTAACAAACGCCCAATCTGCGCCGCTAAGCACTTGGGTTCCATTAAAATAAGTAACGTGCTCATTATCCACACAAACTTCAAGATTATAATTACAATTAACAGTATTGATAAGACAAGTACCGGCAGTACAAAGTAATTTGCTTCCTCCTCCAAGACCAAAATTTGCGCAAGTTTGACCGCCAAAATCAGCGCCATCGCACTGCTCCGTGCCATTCTTTATCCCATCACCGCAACAACCTGTTCCTGAACAATCAGGATCATCACCCAGACCACAGGCTATTGGACAATTGCCATTACAACCGTCGGGAATGCAGGTTGGCGGACAATCATTATCATTTAGAAAATTACACCCAACAGGACAACAGCCATCACCATGTATACAATTAGTAATTAATGTTTGAAAACATGAGGCCCAGCATGTGGCTGGATTGCTACAGGTCTCGTTAGTTGTGCAAGGATTGCTATCAGTACAGTCCGCGTTTAAAAAACATGTTATTGATGCACAACTGCCCGAGCAACAAATCCTTGGTAAGGTGCAAACGCAATCTCCTGGACAAATGGAGCAGGTTTCTCCAATTGCTACATTACAACCATCAATTCCGCAACAAACTGCTGCCCCAACACAGTCTGCGCAACCGCTGGCACATTCTCCATCATTAGCATCACAATTTCCATCCCCGCAATGAGAACCCAGACCAGAACAATCAACCTTGCAATGATTATAAGTACCATTAGCAACGCCGTCATCGCAGGTTTCTACTCCAATATACCTGAATCCATCTCCGCAAACATTATCAGTACAATCGTTTTTGCAGATATCATTATTACTAACGTTTCCATCATCACACTCCTCGCCTAAAACAATTTGAACAATCCCATCTCCACAGCCTTCAGCTATGCAGATACTGCTGCAGCCATCACCGCCAATATTATTTCCATCATCGCAGGTTTCATTAAACCCAGCGCCGTTTGGAGCCTGGGTTATATTATCACCGCAATAAGTTAATTCACAAAAATTATTACAAGCTTTATTAGAACTATTAGCCGCTCCATTGTCGCACTTTTCACCGCCATTAATAATATTATCACCGCAACAAGTGCAATCAGCCCGGCAAGTACTGCAGTTTATTGGCTTATCATCACCATCACAAGTTTCCGTTGTGCTAAGATCTTTAACGCCATCGCCGCAATAACCAAGAAGGCTACAAGGTGTTGGCCAAGTAGTGGGATCACCAAGATTAACTCCAGTGGGCCACTGGCAATTACTTTGGCAAGTTAAAGTTTTAGTGCCTTTATATCCCCCAGTCCAACAATCACCTACTATACTGCTGCTATCGCAAACTTCTCCGCGCCAATCATTCTGCAATCTTCCATCCCCGCACCAGCCGCCAGTCCGCCATTTGCAAGAATTATCACAAATATATTGATCAAAAACAGAACCAGCGGTAGTTTTTGTTTGGGGCCCTGGTGTATATTCACATTGCTCGCCATATGCATACTCTGGAGTATTGTTTCCGCAATAGCCGCCGCAATTATGGATACCTACACTCTTCCAAGACTTACAATCATCCTCACAATACTGAACAATTTCATTATGCCAATTTTGATTACCAAGAAGTTCATCGCAATAATTCCTGGGCAAGGATTTATCACAAGTCTCTGTGGCCGGATTAACCTTGCCGTCGCCACAGATATTAGCCGCTGAAAATTTGCTGTCTTTGCAATCATTATTAAAATCAAAATGCACAGGATTAGGAATGGGGTTCCAAGAACTAGCCCCCTTATACTCTAAATCAGCCATTAGCTCATAACTGTCTCCTGTTGATTGGAATTGATAAACATTAGAACCAAGCGGGCAAATATATTCTTTAGCTAC
>JAHIMF010000015.1 GCA_018896645.1 Patescibacteria group bacterium
AAAAATTCAAAACCTCACCCCTTTTAATTTTGTAATTTTTTATTCTTGCTAAAAATAACTCTTCAAAATAGCTCCCCTCTCCCGCAACCGCAGTGGCGGGAGAGGGGCCGGGGGTGAGGGAAAAATTCAAAACCTCACCCCTCCCTTAAATATCACTCCTCCCTTTATCCTCGTCTTAACATTCTCCCCTCCGCTCCGAGTCGCCGGAACAGAAAGACTCTCCTCCCCCCCAATCGTCAAAAAACTCGCCACATCGCTCTGGTTATTATACTCCGTAGTAATCCAGCCCTGTGTGCGGGCGGTGTTGGAAATGCGGGCTTCGTCTATGAGACCACTCCAAGCGGGAGCTCCAGGTCCATTTTCTGAACGCCCGATATTGAACACTCCTGACGGATTCGCTATAAAACTCGTGCTGGTGCTCGTGTTTCCGGTTAAAGATCCATTAGTGAATGTTGAAAGATTGATTGTCCCCCCTCCGTGTTCTACAACGATGCTAAAATGATTCCATTTGTTAAAATTTGAATAAGTCGGGTCTGCAAAATTAATACTTGCGCCGGATTGCACAATCCCAGCGAAAAAACTATATACAATTTTAAATTGCGTGGTGCCGACATATATATATTCTGTCTGAGCTTCTAACCCCGATGGGTATTGAGTATTTTGGAATAAACCATAGTTGCCTTCTCTTGTTTTTGTGGCATTAAACCAACCGCTTATTGTTATATTATGGTCTACAATCGGAATTTTATAATTAGTGTTCACATAATCATCCACCCCATCAAAACTTAACCCCTGGCCCGAAATCCCCGCCGCCGGCTTAGCGCCATTGATGACATCGCCGTTATTGCTGTTTCCGCTTCGGTCCAACGCTTCGGCGGTAGTGCTTGCCCAATCCATATCCGCGCCGTTAAAACTCCAATAGCCGACTAAGCCGTTCGTTAATAAACTCGTCTGCGGAGAATTTATTTGCGTGGCGCGAGAACCGCTGACCGGCGCCGTCTCCTCCGCCCCTATTGTCAAAAAGGTTGCTATATTGCTCTGATTATTATACTCCGTAGTAATCCAGCCGGCGGTGCGGGCGGTGTTGGAGACGCGGACTTCGTCTATCTTTCCATTCCAGCCTCGCGTTGTATAAGGCGGAGAGATATTGCCAATAGAAACTGGCATATTAATTTGATAGCCATTAACACCATAATTATAACAAGCACTTAGAGCTCCATTTATATAAACACAAAAGTTTATAGCATTAAATTCTTCATAAATATAATACCAAGTATTAATTACGGGTACTAAAGTATGATTAGTATAAACATTCCCACTTAAACTATTTTTCCAATTCGTGGTTATCCGCGCAGATTCAAAATAAAAACTCGTGCTATTAGCATTGCTAATAGCATAATTGGCTCCCGTGTTTATTGCAGATACATTAAACCAACCAGACCACGACCAATTTGATATTGTAGATGTCGCAAACTCAGAAACACTCACATTATCACCTGTATTGTCAAAATCAAAACTCCCATCAATCTGACCCGCCACTTGGTCACTAGTTGTCATTGATGCCTCAGCTGTTCCATTGTGGGCATACTTTGTTGAATCTTTAATATCGCCGGCTCCGCCAGGCCCTGGGTCTTCCTGCAAATGCTGAACCATAACAAAATTATCATCCCAAACCCCTGTCGTGGTCGCCGTGTCGCTCGCCCCCGCGTTTCCGTAATACATATAAATGGTTTTGTCTGTTGAGCTGGCGATGTCTGTTTTAATCCAATAGGCGATTTCGCCCGTGGTGCTGGCGTATTTTTCCCTTTCATAGTTAAGCAAAGTGCTGTCGTCGCTGTCCACGAATATAATGTCATAGCCGTTGTCATTCCCCACCTTTCCGCCGTTGGTTGTTGTTTTAAGGTCGGCAAGGGTTGTAGTGGCTAAAACTGGAAAAGCGGTTGTGGTTGTGGCGATTTTACTGCCTTGAAGAGTAATGGCTCGTTTGTAAGTCCAAGATGACGAATACCACGGGTCTAAATATCCGTACCCGCCTTTGTCTCCTTTCGCTTCTATGAAAAACTCGCCTTTGCTGTGCGGCTTGAATTTGAGTGTTGCTTTGTAAAAATTCGTTTGTCCGGAATTTATGTTATCCGCCTCGCCGGCGGACAAGTCTGCCTCATTCGTTTTGTTAATCTGCTCAATGCTCGCTACTTCAATATAGTCGCCTTTTGCCGGAATAAATTTCAGATCTACTTTTTGAGATTGCTTGCTGATGTTAGTAACGCTGAAATACACATCGGCTTGGTTAAACCCGTTATATTCTTTCTTGTCGCTTTGGATAATTAAATTCTCGCCTGTGTTGTCGTCGGTCCACGCAAGGGCGATTTTACTGCCGTTAAATTCAAATTCGGTCGGGATGGCGTACTTGTCCAGAAAATCCAGCCGCGTTGCCGCGGAATTTCTTAAATAATTAATACAAAAAACCGCGCCGAAAACAATCGCGAGCAGAATTCCTACTTTCATTATTTCTTTTTTTGACTGGAACGTCATAAATACTTAATTAAAAATGTAAATATCAAAAATCAAAATTACACTTAATAAATCGTCTCCACCTTTATTTTCGGATACTCTCCCCAATCGCCTTTTTTCAAAATGCCTTTTTTTGAACCAAAATACTGGACAACGGAAGTGGCGTTGGCTGTGCCGAGCTGAATGGCATGTTCAATATCGCCTTCGTTTTGAATATATCCGCACACAAAACCGGAGCCAAAAGCGTCGCCGGCGCCGGTTCTTTCCACAACAGGAGAATCAGGGATGCCGGCTATATAATGATTTTTGCCGTCGGAAACTTCAACACCCCTCGGCCCCTTTGACATCACCACGATTCCCTTCACTATTTTATCAAGCTTGGCAAAAATTTCCGGCTCATTTTCCTTTTTATATTCAACGCCCGCGATGAGCGCGGACTCGTCTTCGTTCGCGAGAAAAATATCAACTTGAGCAAGATACGGCTGAAGTTTTTCTCCAAAATTTATCATCCGCTTGCCCGGATTAAACGCCGTTTTAATTCCATTTTTCTTCGCCCAATCCAAAATGTCTTCAAGCAATTTTGTGTTGCCGGCAAGAGAATCAATATAAATCCAATCGCTTTTTAAATTTTCAAAATCAATTTCCTTTTCGCTCAAATAATCATTCGCCCCGCGATATTCCAAAATGGTGCGCTCGCCGTCCATCGCAACCAAAATCGTGGAATAGGCGGTGTTGCGCTCTTTGTCTTTTTGGAAT
>JAHIMF010000016.1 GCA_018896645.1 Patescibacteria group bacterium
GAAAGCTGTTGGATGTGGAAGAGGGTTATCAATTAAAAGAAGGTGTTTGCGCGGATAAAAGAGATGGAGAAGACTGCGGTAGATAATAGCGTTTGTCTTAATAATTATTGTGTTACTGAGTGTGAGTATCAGAAGAGAGAAGAGGGTTGGGGATGTGA
The DNA here is from genome assembly GCA_018896645.1 of Patescibacteria group bacterium. Taxonomy (NCBI): domain Bacteria; species Patescibacteria group bacterium. Next base: position 159 of record JAHIMF010000016.1, read on the forward strand.
TACGTTAGAAAATTGTAGCGTTCCCTCTATTGATGGAGGTTGTGAGATCGTGTCTTATTGTGAGACGGGTCTATGCCCGGGCGGACAAGATAATGTCTGTTGCATAAAGACTATTTGTTGTACGTGTGGATGTACGCCTCCATATCATAAACAATTTCTTACTACTGCGGCGGGGTGCCGTTCGGAATGTATTGACAAGCTTCAGACTTGTGCGAGCTTTGGCGCTCCAGGCACATGTCCTTAGCATAGATCTCCCCCCGCTGGCTCCATGTTCCACATGGAGCCGCTATGCGGTTTTACACAAGCCTTGTTTTTTGTCTTACATTGCCGTTGCGAAACAACACATCGGCTCTTAGTAGAACCAAGAGCCAGCGGTTCAGCAGTGACTTTTTAAAATACAAAGAGCCTCATGGTATTGTATGCCGAGGCTCTTTTTTGATTTTAGTCTTATTTTTGAGTCGTGATATGTGCATCGTGAGTCGTGACGATCACCATCCGTTCCCATCCCGCTAAATCTTTTTTTGTCTCCACCCTGCTTTTCGGCAGGTATTTTTTTATTAATTTTTTGATTGCTTGAGATTGCGAGGGGTTGATTTCGAATAAACAATTTAAAGTTTGTATCTTGAAATTTGAAATTTGTATCTCTTTTGCATCCTTGTTTCTTGTTTCTTGTTTCTTGCATTGACTAGCTTGTCTCAAAAGTCGTTTATAATATTCCAACCCATCCTTCCCACCAACCAACGCTTTCCGCGGTTCGTATTTAATATCGCCTTTAATTTGCGAGGGCTTGAGATAGGGGAGATTGGCTGCGATTATTGTTGGTTTAATTCTTTTTTTAAAAATTGGCTCAAGCAGGTCGCCTTGGAGAAATTTGATTTTGACCTTGTGTTTTTGGGAGTTTTTGCGAGCGACAGTCAGGGCGTCTTTTGAAATATCTGTGGCATACACATTTACCCTGAAGGCGGGCAAGCGTTTGCCCGCCTTCATCCGTGTTAAATTTTTGGCAATCGCAACGGCAATGCACCCCGACCCGGTTCCCACATCAACGATTTGCAGGGGTTGATTGCAATCAACCCCTATGTTGTGCGTTACGCGTTTCAATGTCTCCTCCACCAGCATCTCCGTCTCCGGCCGCGGAATCAACACCCTCTCATCCACATAAAAATCCAAGCCGTAAAAAGAGTTATTTTTGGTTAAATAGGCCACTGGTTCCCCTTTAGCGCGGCGGTTTATCAGACGTTTATACTTTGATAATTGATAATTGATAATTAATAATTGGGGATTTGCAAAAATCCACTCTTTTGACTTTTTCAGAGTATATGATAAAAGAACCTCCGCATCCAATTCTGCCGAGGTTGATTTTTGGGCTAATTTTTGTTTTCCCCACGCAAGGGCTTTATAAATTGTCATGGTGGCGCTATTTGATATTATGTAATATCATAATAAAATTTGGTATGATGGTTCCAACCGTCAAACCGCGATAGCCTTGTCAACCTCTTCAACAACAAGTTACCATAAGTTACAATTTTATTACAACTGCATTACCATCGTGTTACTATCGTGTTACAACAAATTAGTCTATCCAGTCATATCAATAACACAACTCACTTTTCCGCCTCTCTTAAACTTTCAACAACTTTATTTAAATCACCGTCTATTATCACAGCAATATTATGCCACGATTTTTTAATTCGATGGTCGGTAATCCTGTCTTGAGGGAAATTATAAGTTCGGATTTTTTCGCTTCGGTCACCAGTGCCAATCTGCGATTTTCTGTCCGCCGACATTTCTTTTTGTTTCCTTTCCTCTTTAACCGCCAAAAGTCGTGAGCGCAAAACCACCAAGGCTCGCTCTCTATTTTGCTGCTGTGAACGTTCATCTTGGCAGGATACAACTAAACCCGTAGGCAGGTGCGTTACTCGTACTGCCGAATGAGTCGTGTTTACGCTTTGGCCCCCATGTCCAGAAGCGCAAAAGGTATCAATTTTCAAATCTTTATCTTCAATTTTAATATCAACTTCTTCGGCCTCTGGGAGTACGGCAACAGTTGCCGCCGAAGTATGAACCCTGCCCGACTTCTCGGTCTCTGGAATTCTCTGCACGCGATGCACCCCGCTTTCAAATTTCAAGCTCCCATACACTTTTTGGCCGCTGATTTCAAAAATGATTTCTTTAAAACCCCCAATCCCGGTTTTACTGACAGAAATTAAATTTGTTTTCCAGTCATTTTTTTCGGCAAATCGAGAATACATCCGAAACAAATCTCCGGCAAAAAGCGCTGCTTCCCCGCCGCCAGTACCAGCGCGAATTTCCATAATAATATTTTTTTTATTTAGAGGATCGCTTGGGTTCAAATATTCTTCAATCTCGTTCGTCAACCCTAATTTCTCAATTTCTAGTTTCTGAATTTCTTCATTTACCATTACTTTCAATTCTTCGTCTTTTGTAGTCCGCAATTCATTGATTTCCTTCTCAATTTTTTCTAATTTTTCTTGCTTTTCTAAAATATCGCCAATTTGTTTATAATCTATTGTAATCTGCTGCAGTTTTTTAGGCGAATTTAAAACCCCGGGATTTTGCAAATCTCGTTCAAGTTGCGCGTGTTTGGTTTTGAGTTCTTTTAGGTCCATAAAATTTATCCGTTTATTGATTTATTGCGCTTCGCTTTTATTGGTTTATTAATAAAGTAATAAATTAATAAAAATAGTAAATCAATAAATTAAAACGCCCATAACATATCTCATTGTTTAACTTCTTACACCGCAGCGCAAACAATGACCCACGCTCTAATTATAACAAAAACCCCGCCATAATAAAAAGGCAGAGCTTTTGCTATTGAAAAAATGTTATTTACCTGTTTGTTTCCCGGGCTTATTATTAGTTTTATCTGCCCTGTCTGCAGGCGAGTTAACTGCGGTGTTAACCTTACTTGTGGTGGGCTTGTCGGATCCGTTAACCATTTTACCTGTCCCGAGTAAAGCCGGGGGATTAACCTTATCACTTTTATTAACTTTTTTCGCTCCCTTAATTTCTTTATTTCTCTGTTTTTCTGTCTCTTTATCTTTCTTTTCTGATATTGATTTCCTCTTGCTTGCCCTGGTTGCCTGTTTGATCTTTTTACCTTTACGTGTTTTTGCAGTCACGGTTTTCTTGGCCATTCGTTCTTCAAATTTTTCCACTCGCCTGGCCGTATCTAATAATTTTTGTTTGCCAGTATAAAAAGGATGGCATTTTGAACAAATTTCAACCTGGATCTCTTTTTGGGTAGAGCCTGTTTCCCAAGCATTGCCGCAAGCGCAAGCGACCTTGGCATTGGTATAATATTGTGGATGGATTTTATCTTTCATAGTGAAAATATGAAAATACAAAATTATGAAAATAGAAAATTAATTTCATGTTTTTCATAATTTCATATTCTCGTATAACAGTAGCATGGGTGGGAATTTTTGTCAAATCTTGACATTTTCTTTCAGCCAGTGTAGTATAGAATATAAGCTAATAAATCACTCATAGTCCCTGATTATTATCCCTCCTCCTTGATGAAACTTGGTTTAATAAATCAGTAAATTAATAAACCAATAAATAAATCAAGGCAAGACAATAAAACGACGGGATTAGAGGTCTACTTTATTAAAGGTAGAAATTAAGGAAATCAAACCTATGAAAATTCCAACTCTTGAGGAACTCCTCAAGGCGGGTGTGCATTTTGGACATAAAGTATCCAAGTGGCATCCGAAAATGGCGCCATACATTTATGGCAATAAAAATGGTGTTCACATAATCAATCTGGAAAAGACTGTCCAATGCCTTGAAAAAGTATTGGATTATGTTAAAAAACTTGCTACTTCCGACAAGCTTATTTTATTTGTGGGCACTAAAGAACAAGCCCGAGAGATTGTCAAAAAAGCGGCCCAAGAATGCGGCATGCCGTATATCACTACTCACTGGGTTGGCGGGATGTTTACTAATTTCAGCATTGTTTCTCAGCGCATTAAACGGTTGAAAAAACTGGAAGATGATAAAGAGGGAGGAAAGCTTAAAAAGTATACTAAAAAAGAACAAGCTGATTTTGATGAAGAGATTGCTAAGTTGAAGGAATTGTTTGGGGGGGTGAAAGATTTAGCCAAGCTGCCAGACGCCGTGTTTATTGTGGATATCAAAAGAGAAAAAACCGTTTTTCGCGAAGCCCAAAAAAAACAAATACCAGTTATTGCTATTGTGGACAGCAATGTAAATCCAGAGCAAGTAGATTATCCGATTCCATCCAATGATGATGGCATTAAAGCCTTGGATATGATTGTGGGTTTGGTGGGGGAGGCCGTGAAAGAAGGGAAGGAGGAAGGTGGTGAAAAAGAGGAGACTACTCAAGAAATTAAGAAATAAGAAATAAGAAATAAAGAAATTAATATCTAATAATATCAACAAATATCTACCAATATCACGGCTGTGCTGATATGCATGATGGAGATTTATAGATATTGATGGAAATTAATTGATATTAATTGATATTTGTTGATTATTAATAAAGTGGTTAATACAATAGTTAATGGGTTCGGCAGGCTCGCCACAGGTAGAGTTAATAATTTGTGGTAATAATTTGTGATGTTTTGTGTTTTTGTGGTTTTAATAAATTAATAAATTTAATAAAAACGAAATTATGTCCGTAGATTTAAATTTAGTCAAACAATTAAGACAACAAACTGGCGTCGGAATGATGGAGTGCAAAGAAGCCCTTGAGGAAACTAGTGGTGATTTAGATAAAGCCTTGGAAGTCTTGCGAAAAAAGGGCGCGGTTAAGGCCGCTAAAAAAGCCGACCGAGAAGCCAAAGAAGGATTAATTGAAGTGGCTGCTGCTGATGACCACAAAAAAGTCGCTTTGGTACAGGTGCAATGCGAGACCGATTTTGTGGCCAAGAACGAGGTTTTTTCCGGTTTTGTCAAGGAATTAGCCGCCAAAGCATTTGAAGGTAATGATGCCGAGCAAGAGTTTGAAAAGCAAAAAGACGAGTTAGTTTTAAAAATTGGTGAGAATCTTATTTTTAGCAAAGCTGAACTCATAGAAGGCGAATATGTTTCTTCTTATCTTCACGCTAATCACAAGTTAGCCGGTGTTGCGGCATTTAATAAAGAATTACCAGACGAATTAGCCCATGATATTGCCATGCAAGTAGCCGCTAGCGGTCCTTTGTATGTTAAGCCAGAGGATGTGCCAAAAGAAGTCCAAGAAAAAGAAAAAGAGATTTACCGAGAGCAATTAAAGGGTGAAGGCAAGCCAGCTGAGATTGTTGAAAAGATTTTGCTTGGCAAAATAAACAAGTATTACGAAGAAGTTTGCTTGCTTAAACAGCCGTTTGTTAAGGAAGATAAGAAGCGGGTTGAGCAGTTATTGCCGGAGGGGGTGGAGATCATCGGGTTTGTTCGGTATTCATTATAGGATTTACTTGGTAACTTATTGTAATAAACTCGGCTTCGCTACGGCTCGCCTCGCGTAATACGATAGTAATACAGTGGCAATCCATTAAAAAATAACAATTGTATTACAACCGTATTGCCACTGTATTACTATCGTATTACTATGAGTTACAACAAGTTGCTACGATTAACCCTTTTTCCTTAACTGAATTTTTTTATGAAAGTTGCGCAGATTAAATTTTCCCCCTGGGACAAAGCATACAGTTTTGATCCCCATGATTTAAACCTCAAGAAAGGGGACACGGTTTTAGTTAAAACAGAAATTGGCGTGGAGCTGGGCGAAGTGGTGGATATCATTGATGCCCCACCGGCCAAAACTGAAGGAGGGGCTTCCCCGGAGATTAAACCGGTTTTACGCAAAGCTAATATTGGTGATGCCAGCAAGATGAAAGAGCGGGAGGCGTGTAAAAAAGATGCTTTTGAAACTTGTAAGGATTTGATTAAAAAATATAAACTGCCAATGAAGCTTTTTGATGTCCGTTTTTCTTTTGACGGCGGTAGGATTACTTTTGCTTACATCGCGCCTGAACGGGTTGATTTCCGGGAACTGGTCAAAGATCTAACCCGCAAGTTTCAAAAATCAATCCGCATGCAGCAAGTGGGTGTGCGGGAAGAGACCAGGATTTTTTGTAACATCGGAGTGTGCGGCCGGGAAGCCTGTTGCCGTCGGTTTTTAAAAGACCTGGGCAATGTTAGTTTAGACCAGGCTTATACCCAACAAGTGGCGCATCGGGGCAGTGAAAGGATTTCTGGCGTTTGCGGCCGGCTTTTATGCTGCCTAAATTATGAACAGCCGATGTATGAAAAACTTAGCGCCGCTTTGCCCCCAATCGGCAGCTCCATAAAGACTAAACAGGGTAAAGGTAAAGTTGTTAATTGGCACATACTTAAACAGTCAGTAGAGGTGAAGCTAGAGGATGGGAATAAGACAGAAGTGAAGCTGGCAGGTGAATAGGTAAGTTAAATGTCATAGCGTGGAGGTTAAGATGGAATTTGAGTCGCCTGATATGATTCTTATTCATCTTTCTAAATAGCGTTTTAGCCCTAGTCACGTTTACTACGGCTTTTTTTATTATTTTAAAAATGTTATAATAAAATTGACATACATAAAAAATTAACCAATCGTGTTCATGCATTCGCGATTAAATTCGCGAAAAGCATTCGCGATTCATTAGCGAGGCATTATTATGATAAACATCGCCATCAACGGCTTTGGCCGCATTGGCCGCGCCGCTTTCAAGGTCGCCTTGGAATCAAACAAAGTTAAGGTCATAGCCATTAATGATTTAACTGATACCCGCACCTTAGCGCATCTTTTAAAGTACGATACAGTTTATGGAATCTATAACAAAAAGGTTTCCAGTGATTCAAATCATTTAATCGTCAACAACAAAAAATTCGCTGTGTATGCGCAAAAAGAACCCAAAAATCTGCCTTGGAAAAAACTGGGCGTTAAGGTGGTTTTAGAATGCACTGGTCGTTTCACTAAAAAAGAAGATGCCCAAGGTCATCTAAAAGCTGGCGCTAAAAAAGTCATTATTTCCGCGCCCAGTAAGAGCGATGATGTCGCCACTATTGTTAGGGGTGTTAATGAGCCAGAGAACAGGGGAGAGCAAATAATTTCTAATGCCTCTTGCACTACCAACTGCATTGCCCCGGTAATGAAAGTTCTGGAAAAAGAATTTGGGGTGGCTAAATCGTTGATGACCACTATTCATTCCTATACTGCTGACCAGAATTTGGTTGACGGACCGCACAAAGATTTGCGCCGGGCCCGGGCCGCTGGCGCCAATATCGTGCCCACGACAACTGGCGCGGCTCTCGCCACCTGCAAAACCATTCCCCAACTGGCTGGTAAGTTTGATGGTTTGGCTGTCCGAGTGCCAACAATATGCGGCTCGCTTGCTGATATTACCGCTGTTGTGAACAAATCAGTCACTGTGGACAAAGTTAATAATGCTTTCAAAAAAGCCAGCCGCAGTTATCTCAAAGGAATCCTGGATGTGACCCAAGAACCCTTAGTTTCTTCGGATGTTGTTGGCAATGAATATTCGGCAGTCGTAGATTTGAATTTGACTAAAGTTATTGGCGACGACTTAGTTAAAGTAATTGCTTGGTATGATAATGAATGGGCGTATGCCAAGCGGTTGGTGGAAGTGGCGAGCGAGGTGATGTAATTTATTAAAGATTACATTGGTTCGTTAGATGAAAAAACACAGTATGAAATCTATTCTTTTTTGCAGAAATTTAAAAATGATTATCGTTTTAGACAAAGCCCCTATTGTAAAAAAGTTTTTAAAGATATTTTTGAAATTAGAATAAAAGCAAGAGATTGCTACAGAATATTATACGCGTTTTTATATAAGGATACTGTAATTCTGTTGCATATTTTTAAAAAGAAAACTAACAAAATACCTAAAAAAGATTTAAAATTAGCAATTAATAGATTAAAACTATATGAATAGTAAAAAGTACAATTTGAAAAAAATAGAAAGTTTGCCCAGTTTTGAGGATGATTTGAAGGAAAAATTAAAAAATCCAAAATTTAAGAAAGGGTTTGGTCTATCTTTAAAGCGCTGGGATTTAACTCATGAAATTATGACAGCGAGAAAAAGAGCCAAAATGACTCAAATGGAGTTTGCCAAAAAACTCCAAACCAGCCAGAGTTTTGTGGCTAGGGTAGAGAATGGCGATCAAAATTTAACCATTGATGTTTTAATGAGAATGGCTGATGTGCTGTCAGCAAAACAGAAAAAGCCCATCAAGTTTCAGATAATTGGCTCGGTTTAGGGTCAGCATTCAAAAGGATGTTGAACGCCAGGAAGGGTTGCCGGCGACGGGGGCCTTTTTGGCGGGCAATATAATTTTGTAAAATATTTAGCTGATGAAATTTAAACATTTAGAGTTAAAACTTAAAAAAGCAATTGATATTTTAAAACCCGCTGGCCCTTGGTTCCACTAAGAGCCGATATGCGGTTACGTAGGGACAATGAAAATTGCGGAATTCGTGCGATTACGCATAATGGCTCCAAGTGCAACTTGGAGCCAGCAGGTTCATTAATATTGCTAAAACTATTAAAAATCTATGAATGAAATAATAAATATCAGAGTAGTTCAAAAATCAATAGACAATGAGAAAAAGCGGTTTGTAAACGCTCGAGAATTGCATAAATGGCTAAAAGCAGGCAGGGATTTTTCTAATTGGATTAAGGATAGAATAGAAAAATACGATTTTATGGAAGGTACTGATTTTTTTAAAGTAATGCCGCATAAAGAGTTGAAACAAGTCAAAAATTTTGATTTCACAATTTTGAGAAATCAAAATAAAGAGCTTACATTAGCCAAGGATTTTGATTCGCCAAATTTGGCGAATCAAATATTAAAACAAGGCGGAGATGTGAGGAGCATAGAATATATTTTAACAATAGACATGGCGAAAGAAGTGGCGATGCTTGAAAATAATGATTTGGGCAAAAAAGTAAGAAAATATTTTATCAAAACAGAGGAACGGTTTAAACAAGTTATGCGGGCGGCTTTTGAGAATCCGAACAAACATAAGGATGGGTTTTTGTTTGGCGCTGTTTGTTGGGTTAGCATTTGAAAGGATGTTGGATGCACAAAAGGGTTGCCGGCGGATGGGAGAGTTTTTTAAAATTCTATGAATGATACTAAAATAGCGATTTTTCGCAAAAAAGAAATCAGAAAAACCATCTATAAAAACGAGTGGTGGTTTTCGGTTTTAGATATAATTGGCGTATTAACCGATAGCCCGCAACCTAAAACTTATTGGGCTAAAATGAAAGAACGGGATAAAGAGATGTCTCAACCGTTCCCATTTTGGGAACAGTTGAAAATGCGGGCAAACATAAACACGGCTTTCCATCCGACATCCGTAGGCGAGGCCTGGTATGTGTATCCGGATAATCAAAAAAAGCATTATCTCGGCCGGCCCGCAGACGCTTTTAGCATAATGAGAGGTTTGGGCTTGGGAATTACCAACAACGACCTTAACAAAATTCCAAAATCAGACGAAAACTTTACCGGCGATTATAATCTAAGAAAAAGATTAGCCGGCAAAATCCTGCTCCAAGTCCAAGAACACGGCGAGGCCTGGTATATTTATCCAAAGGATTTAAAAAGATATTATATGGGCCGGCCCAGCGATGCTTTTGAATTGATGAGGCGTTTGGGGTTAGGCATAACCAATAGCGATTTAAGAAAAATAGATGTGGGAGAAGTGGAGTAAATATCACCCCACAAATCAACTGCACTACAAATCTACAAATTAACTACAAATACACAAATACGGATTTGTAAATTTGTGAAGGATTTGTTGACTTGTAAGTAACTTGAAAGCTATGAAAAACGCAAATAATAAAGCAAATAAAGTAATACATAAAGATTTGAGCTATAAAATAGTTGGCATATTATTCGAGGTATACAATGATTTAGGTTATGGATACCAAGAAAAATATTACGAGAGAGCAATTGTAAAATATTTAATCGCCGCTAAAATAAAATTTAAACGCCAGGTCTCATATTTAATCAAAGCTAAAGGGGAGGTCATCGGTCGTTATTATCTAGATTTTTTAATTGAAGATAAAATAATTTTGGAATTAAAGAAGGGCAATTATTTTTCCAAGAGAAATATTGAACAGGTGAAGGGCTATTTAAAAGCAACGGGTATGAAGCTGGCTATTTTGGCTAATTTTACCTCAAGTGGTGTCAAATTTTTTCGAGTTCTAAATCCTGATAACTTAACCACCCCACAAATCAACTCTCCACAAATCAACAAATAATACAAATAGACCCACAAATCAACAAATAATACAAATAGACCCACAAATCAACAAATAATACAAATAGACCCACAAATCAACAAATAATACAAATATTACAAATCGTTTATTTGTAGATTTGTGAAAAATTTGTTGATTTGTAAGTAATTTATTGATTTGTAAATAGCTTATGAAATCTCAAATCATTAAGCAACTTCAAAAAGTCATCTCCAAAAAATACCCGTCTTTCTGCGGCGAGATATTTTTAGAATACCCGCCAGACTCAAAGATGGGCGACTTGGGTTTTCCTTGTTTTGAATTGGCCAAAGTTGTCAAAAAATCCCCAAATGAAGTTGCTAAAGAATTAGCCGGGGAATTTAAGTCAGGCGATGCAATTGATAAAGCCCAAGCCATTGGTCCTTATCTCAACTTTTTTTTAAATAAAGATTTTTTTTGGGAGGAAATTTTTGAACGTCAAGCGATTCAAGCAGTCAAGCCGCCTGCCTCGCCAACGGGCGGGTCAAGCATCAAGCGCGTCATGGTAGAGTTCTCCTCGCCCAATACTAATAAACCGCTGCACCTTGGTCATGTTAGAAACAATGTTTTAGGCGATTCAGTCTCAAGATTACTCAAATCCCAAGGCCATAAAGTCATCAGAGCCAGCTTAGTTAATGACCGGGGCATCCACATTTGCAAATCAATGCTCGCGTATCAGAAAGTGCAGTTAGGCAAGTGGAAAATGGAAGGCGGAGGCCGAGTTAATAAGGTTAATACAGTAGTTAATAAAGTTAATAATTCCCGGGCTTCAAGCTTCCCACCTTCGCTAAGGCTACGGCGGGCAGGCAAGCTTCAAGCCTCAAGCAAAAAAGGCGATCACCTTGTTGGTGATTACTATGTTTTATACAGTCAGCAGGAAAAAAAGAATCCCGAGCTCAATAAAGAGGCTCAAGCAATGCTCAAAAAATGGGAAACTGGCGACAAAGAAACCATCAAACTTTGGAAAAAGATGAATAAAATGGTTTTGGCTGGGTTTAATGAAACTTATGAGCGGCTTGGAGTCAGTTTTGATAAAACATATTTTGAGAGTCAAGAGTATGAAGGCGGCCGTGAAATTATCAAAAAAATACTTAAAAAGGGCAAGTGTTATAAACGAAAAGATGGCGCTATTGAGATTGATTTGACAAAATACAGCTTGGATAAAAAAGTTCTTTTGCGAGCCGATGGCACTAGTGTCTATATCACCCAAGACATTGGCTTGGCCGTCAGCCGCCAAAAAGATTTAAAATTAGATAAAATTATTTATGTGGTGGCTAATGAGCAGGATTATCATTTTAAAGTTTTATTTAAGGCGCTGGAGCTTTTTGGTTATAAGTGGGCGAAAAATTTATATCACTTAAACTATGCCATGGTTAATCTGCCAACCGGCAAAATGAAGTCCCGTGAGGGCACTGCCGTTGATGCTGATGACCTGATGGATGAGACGACAGAGCTGGCCGGTGTTGAGATTAGAAAACGCGAGAAAGGAATTTCTAAAAAGGAATTAAAAGCGCGAGCTTGTAAAATCGGCCTTGGCGCCATGAAATTTTATTTGCTAAAGAACACGCCCAGCCAGACAATTCTTTATAATCCAAAAGAGTCAATTTCTTTTGAAGGCGCTACCGGACCATATTTGCAATACACTTATGCCAGGATTCAAAGCATCTTGCGAAAATCAATATCAAAAAAACAAAAAAACAACCCTTCGGCGACTCGACTTGAGCTCGCCGACAAGTCAAACTCAGGGCGGGGAAAAACAAAAAAACAATTATCAATTATCAATTATCAATTATTAGACACTGATGAAGAGTGGGAGATTGGTAGTCTCCTTGCAAGATTCAACGAAGTGGTCAAAGAATCAGCATCAGAACTCAACCCTGCCGAACTTTGCACTTATCTTTTAGATTTAGCCAGTGCTTTTAATACTTTTTATCATAAGCATCCGGTGCTCAAAGCAAAAAATCAAGACACGGTTAACGCTCGCTTGACTTTAATTGACCGGGTTGCTAAAGTTATAAAGTTGGGATTAGAATTATTAGGGATTGAGGTAGTAGAGAAGATGTAAAAAAAGGACCCACTCAAGTTTTCTCACTCAAGTAAGATCCTTCTGTTTTAGGCTATAAGATCCATTTTTAATGCCTTGGTATTTTGATTGGGTATTAAGTGCGGCTCGCGTTTTTGTTAGCAGTTTTGTGAAGTGATACAGCCCAATATATATGCCGACCATTAAACCGTTAAACCAAATACAATCTGCAGAATACGCAGAACCGTTGACAGCTCCGAATTTAGTCGCTATTATGGCCATGAAGGTTGCCCAAGCATGGGTGGATCCGCCAAAGAACCAAGTCCAATAAAGCCCCCTCCCTTTAATGAGGTAATAAAAAAGGAATACCATAATGCAAAGAGCGAGAATTATCATAGTGGTTTGAAATCAGCGCATATGGCTGCTGGAGCGAAAAATAATTCCCCAGAAAACAATTTTTTCCATTATTACCCCTCCCAATAGTTAAGAGTTGTTTTTGAATGATCAATTTAGATTTTTTGGTTAATATTTTAGTATAGCGTTTTAGTATAGCGTATAAATTATTTTTTGTCAAGGTTAAGTAAATTAAATTAAGTAAATTAAAGAGTAAATTGTTCTTTTCAAAATTCACCTTAACCAATAAGGAGGTGTTGTTCATGGGCGCTGAAACAGCCAATCTGGCTCTAGAATTAAGCGAAGAAGATGAATTGCGGTTTCGCGAGGAGAAGTTTGCGCGGTTAGAACCCGAGACATTGTTTAATTTGGCTGGGATGAGGTATTTTATTGCTGTCAGGAAAATTAGCAAATCGTCTTGGTGGGTCATTGAATTGACAAAAAAGAATAAGCAGAGAATTATTTCCGGAGAGCCGTGCGAATATTTAGTCCTTTGCTTTGACGAGATGGCTTGCCTTAACATTTGTGATGTTGTTCGGCTATCTTTTAGAAGCGCAACCCAATAAGGAGGATAAGAAATGAGCAAGAAAATATTGGCAGCAGCCCTGCTGGTTGGGATCGCCTGTTTGTTTGGCAATTGTTATACAAAGACAAAGCATCCGGCAGTGGTAGAGGAGGATAAGCCCGAGATAATTGTGCCCGGGAGTCAATGTCTGAATTGTCATACCAGCTATGAGGTTAGACGTTATTATCGCTGGCCTGACTATTATTATGATTATCACCCTGATAATTTCTGGTACTGGCGTTTTTACGCCCGGCGATATTCTTATGAGCGGTATCGCCAGGAACATTGGTGGCGGGAGAGGCCCTGGCTATATAAGCCTCAAGAGCCCAAGGAAGAAGTGAGGCCTGAAGAGAAACGGGACTGGCGCCGCCGCACTGGTTTTCAGGGGATTCGTCCTCCAGAAGTACCCCAGGTAATATCACCCGACAAAAAGGTTGAAGAGGCAGATGTCAAGCCCGAGGAAATAAAAGAGAAAAGCCAGCCGGTTGAAAAAACCAAGGAAGAGCCAAAAGATTCAGAAGACGAAGAAAAGGAAAAAGAAGGCCGGTCCCGCCGAAGAAAAGGTATGGACTAATGTCATCCGCAACCAAGCGCACCCGTGTGTCAGAAGCACAACGGGTGCATTTTTTATTCTTGACTTTTTTAAAAAAGTATGGCAAGATAAGGGCGCAGGAGAGAAAACGTTCATTATAATAAAACATCCAACAACAGAAAGGAGAATAAGATGCCGGCTAATATTGACTTTTTGATAAGTGGGATTAAGAGATTGAGAGAAGAACAGAAGCGGCTTTTTGAAAGGGAAGTTTTTTTGTTGGAAGAATTATTTAGGCATGCTTGTTTTGAGAAGATTGAGATTGAGAAAGAATTGCAAATTAGTAGTGTTCCCGCGCCTGAACCGCCGCAAGAATTGATGATGTCACGAAAGGAGAGATAAAAATGGAAAAGCTAAAAGTGGACTTTGAACCGGCCCAAAGGATTAGCCGCAAGATGTTAGTGGACCCAGATGGCGCGCTCCATGTTTTTTGGGGCGAAGGCGAGAAACAAAAGCATCATCCGTTTGATGACCTTGATACTCCTATCAGGCAGGGCAGTAATATCATTGAACGATATCAGGGACTAGTAGTAAAGATTGGCAGACAGGAAGTGCGGATTGCTGGTGAGGCGCAACAGATAGGCGCGTGGGTCAGCCAACTCCAGCAAGCAGTGTCTCGGTTTTTAGAGCCCAGAGAATTAAGCTTAGCCGAGCAGAAGCATATTCGGGCGACATTTGGCCAAATATGTGATAATATCGGTCAGGTTACCAATGATGCTAAAGTCAAAGCTCAAGCTCGGCTTAGAACCATGCCGTCTTTAACAGATAGCCAGGGACGAAAAAATACCCAAGTGGCAGTTCGGACTGGTGAAACCGTTGTTGATTTACTCAAACGTTTCGATGATATTCACGCCAAAACCTGGGGGGTAGTGCTTAGGACCCGCAAGCTGGTTGAGGAAAAGATGCGGATTGAGAGGATTATTGTCAATGTTTATAATTGTCTGGGCAAATTTTTGATGAAATTTCAAGACAGCCAAGCACCGGACAAGAAGACTTTAGAGAACATTGCCAAACAAGCAGTAGGCGGAAAAGCTAATTTGATGGCGGGCTTGGAAAGCATCAAGGTTTTGCCTTACTTCAAACGAGTTCAGTCGCGCGAGGTTAGGCGGTTGCGGCGGCTTCCTGAATATGTTGAGAAAGGGCGGGTTGATTATTTCCATACAGCCCTGATTGGTGCTTTTAAAAAGCTCCGTCCTGTGGTTAAAGAACGCGAAGCGCGGCAGATTAAGAAACTCACAGTGAACGATAATGGCCAGCTGAAGCGCTGAAAAAAAGGGGGATAGTTGGCAAAGAAGAAACGGAAGCAACGGCATCAGCCCAAGCGCAGGTATTATGTCAGTGGGATTATTGAGGTTAACGGGATACCCCAAGAGATAAAAGAGGAGGAAAGATATATAGCTGCTTATTCCGAGAATCAAGCCATTAAGATTTTGGAGTTAAATCTGGAAATGAGTTTCAAAAATCCGAGGGTTTATATTAGAAATCGCGCTGTTTTTGAACTCAATGTGTTGCCTCCAGATCCGCCCTTGACGGCAAAGCAGTTGCGCCTTAAACTGTAATGCCGACATAACCGCAGCTCCTTGCGTACAAATGTGCCCAAGGAGCTTTTTTATTTTTGGGTGAGTTGATTTTTTTTGACTTTTTTTAAAAAGCATGTCAAGGTAAGGATGCAGAAGAGAAAATGTTCATTATAATAAACCCCGCACTTTGCAGCGGGATCCGCTCACCAAAATTTGGCGAGGGATAAATATTTTGAGAAGGCGCGGAATAAAACATCCAACACCAGAAAGGAGGCGAAAGATGGCGGCTAGAGAGTTATGCGCGTTGGAGATTGACGGCGCAGATATTATGGGGCTTTTTCATGCTGTTGGCGAGAAGGAAAGAGTTTTTAATAGTCAAGGCCGTGAAAAACTTGGCTGTGCTGATGAAACAACTTTAGAGATCTGGGTTAAAAGCGGCGTACCTTTACCCGCTAAAATAGAGGTGGTTTGGCATGAAATTTTTCATCTCATCACTGCTTACGCAGGGCATCGGGTAGGAGAAAAGATTATCAGAGCTATTACCCACGGTTTTATTGGGTTCGTAATGGCTAATACCCTATTTTTGCAACGTTTGATGGATTTGGCCGAACACCGCCTGGAATGTTTGGGGATTTCCAAACTCTATGTAGACGGCCTGCCTTACGAGGTGAGAGAAATAGAGGAAGTGATATGGGATGATTCCTCGTGCTGTTCTTGTGTTGACGATTCAGAGAAGTTCTTTGCATTAAGGGAGGACATGCCCTTGGCAAACAAGTTGCATAGCCTTTGTTATGCGTTGTTTCGGCTTATTGGCATTCATTCCGGCCATGATATTAAGAAGTCGGTGACCACTGCTCTTAGCTATGGTTTTTTTCAGGTGGCCCTGGCTAACCCTCGTCTTATAGGTCATCTGTTAGACCTGGCCAAGACAACAGAAGCCGAGAGGTTAAGCAACAGTTAGAGTTATCTAATCCTCATCAGAATTTTGGTGAGGATTTTTTTTAAACTGTCTTGACTTTTTGCTTACCCCAGGTTATACTTTTGGCACTGTCCCTAAATCAGGGTGATGACAGTAGATCCCTAAGCCAGGAATAAGGCTCTTTGCCTTTTAATATTTTATCAAGCAATTGTTGATTATTCAGTTGATTAAGTTCAACCGGAGCTTTCCCGTTTCGCTCTTTGA
>JAHIMF010000017.1 GCA_018896645.1 Patescibacteria group bacterium
TTCAAACTGACGGAACCCTGCTTTTGGAAGGCCTTGCTCCTGGGGTCTATGCCGTGGAGGTTAATAAACAAGGGTGCGAGAACTGGACTGGCCAGGTTGTGGTCAAGGTTGGCGAGACTGCTCGGGTGGATGCGGTGCTGATACCCGAAGCTTCGGTTCCTGCCACCTTGGTTGTCAACACCTATCCTCTTTGGGCTGATGCTTGGATCTCTATCAATGACGAAAAGCAGGCCCAGACTGTTTCCGGGACTTTTCAACTAGACCCAGGAACCTACGAAGTTAAAATTGAAGGTCTTCTGCACAAGGAAGCCAGGCAAACAGTTACCCTCAATGCCGGAGAACAAAAAACCCTCAATTTTCCCTTAGAGAAATGGGATTTTGAGGGGAAGATGAGTATTGCTAATGGAGAGAAGGAGGGACCTATTGAAATCGGTAGTTTCAGGGATAAAAAATATGTGCTCCGCCCAATCGCCGGAGTGTTGGGATATCTTGAAGTACGGGGCAATAAAGTGTACTTTGATAATTACGCCGGGACTATGGCCGAGGGGAATATTCTAGAAAATGGTAAACGAATCGAATATTACTATTGGAGCACGAATAACCCCTCCATAAAACAAAAGGTAGTTATCCTAATTACCGAGAATTGAAACAGGTGAGGACAAAAACTTTAACCAAAACCAGGGATGAAACTTATCTCTGGTTTTTTAATTCTATGAAGGAGGAACAAGAATATAACCATTAAAGAATATCCAAGGATTTAAATTTGGATAGGTTGCATTCGGAAGGTCTTTATTGCATTCATTCATAAGTGGATTCAACGGATCATTATCATTCTCACTCGCATCATAGCAACCGACAAGATTACAGCTACCAACACAATCCCCATCTTCATCACATGGAGTAACGCCATTATCACAATACCCTCTACACGTCCCATTACACCACCCCCAATTATCCAAAACCTGAACTTTAGGAACAAAGGCGCAACAACCGCCTATAATACTGGGGTCAGGACAAGGGTTTTTCCAGCTTGGGTCCAAAGCACCAGCGCAACTATACACATGCGAAAAGCTGAAGAAATTTTCTGCGCAGGCGTCTTTAGAATCCCCAAACTGCAAGCGGCAAACACCGGGAGCCGTGCCCAGGGAGCAGGTTTGGTTAGGAGCAGTTACATAACAGTATGCTTTTCCAAAATAGCAAGGACAAGTGCCTTGTTCTAAAGGACAAGGAGCCTCCAAATAGCAAATAATACTGCAAGGGTCTCCTCCTTCATTATCGCAAACATAACCGTCTTGAGGGTCCGGAGGAATAGGCGGGGTATTTAAAAAATTCTCACTTCTTAGACATACTTCTGGTAACTATTTTAAAGCAATAAGGTCCAAGCTTCATCTTTCTATAACCGGCAGCTGTAATAACCCTTTCGGCTTCACTCTGGACATAATTCAAATACTGCGAAGTGGTCATATTTCTAGTCCTCTTATATTCCTGCTCTTGCCACTGATACTTATCTTGTAAAATTGGTGATAAATAAGATTGGGTCATAATTCTTTGTTCTCCTCTCTTTGACTTAATAATAAAGCTTCAGGCGTAGTAATTTCTGGAACGAAAAGTTTGTGTTTTAAATTAAAGTCCTGAATTATCTTTGTTCGGTGAGGTCTAGTAATATGCTCCTGATTCCAAGAAACCAAAAAATCAATCTTATTGACAGAAGCAACTGCGACATGAACAGCATCAGGTCTTTTTACTTTTGGAAAAATGTTATATTTAAAATACAAATCAACTACTTCTTCAATTTTTGGACTAATCTTTAATTCGGGTATACCACTCACAAAATCAATTACTTTGACTTTATATTTCTTCTCTAAAGCATCTAATTCTAATAAAGCAATAGTTCCTAAAAACATTTGATAAAAGGGTAAAACTTCCTGCCAAAATTCTCTGGTAATAGCTTCTCTTATAGGGTCTTGCTTTTTAAAATCAAAATAAGCCGAAATAACTGAAGTTTCCAAATAGATTGTTTGTTTTGCTTTTGGCATTCTAAAACTATTATAGCAATTTTCCAGAATGTGTCAATGTGCTTGACAAATTCCCCAAATAAGTATAGGGTGAAGATAGAGAAAGAATACAGCTAATCCACCTCAAGCCCCTTATTTTAGGGGGCCAAGGACTTTTGCCTGATGAGGTAAATATTGTTCTTTGTAAAAAATAGGAAAAAGAATCCCTTAGTTTCTAGTTTCTCAATTTCTCAATTTCTCTTTATGAA
>JAHIMF010000018.1 GCA_018896645.1 Patescibacteria group bacterium
TGGGACTCTTACCACAGCCGGCCAGCATCAGACCAACTAACAGCATCAATACTACTATTACTAGGTTTTTCATTTTCTTTCACTCCTTTCATAAAGAGAAATTGAGAAATTGAGAAACTAGAAACTAAGGGATTCTTTTTCCTATTTTTTACAAAGAACAATATTTACCTCATCAGGCAAAAGTCCTTGGCCCCCTAAAATAAGGGACTTGAGGTTTACTCCGTTAGATAGCCATAGCTTATCTAACGGGGTTGATTCTTTCTCTATCTTCACCCTATACCTGTTTGGGGAATTTATCAAGAGGGGTGTGGTTATAGAGCTAGAATGTCACCCTTTATTATAGTGCTTCGATGTCCTAGTTATCCACAAAATAAATTTGACACCAGTGTTTAAATTTTATAAAATATAGTCAATGAACTGACCGTATTTTTTTATCTCTAAAATTAAGATTATGTATGTCCCCCAAAGACAACTAAAAAATTTAAAAAATTTACTTTCTCCAAATAAAGTAGTTATTATCTATGGTCCGCGCCGTTGTGGTAAAACAACCTTGATTAATAAATTTCTTGAAAAGGTTAATCAGAAACATTTATTAGTTAATGGTGAAGATATTATTATCCAGGAATATCTTAGTAGTCAATCTATTGAAAAGCTTAAAGGTTTTGTGGGTAAAAATAAACTTTTGGTGATTGATGAAGCCCAGAAAATAAAAGAGATTGGCTTGAATTTGAAACTCATTGTGGACAATATAAAAGATGTCAAAGTGATTGCGACTGGTTCTTCATCTTTTGATTTAGCTAAGAATATTGGCGAACCCTTAACTGGCAGAAAATATACTCTAAGAATGTTTCCCTTAGCTCAATTAGAAATAAAGGAGATTGAGAAAATTTTTGAGACAAAGGCCAATTTAGAAAATCGTCTTATATATGGTTCATATCCAGAAGTAGTTATAACTGCTAATAATGAAGAAAGAGAAAAATACCTTAAAGAAATTATTAGTTCGTACTTATATAAAGATATTTTAGAATTAGAAGGATTAAAACACTCCAATAAAATTGTCCGTCTCCTGCAACTGCTAGCTTTTCAAATAGGCAAGGAAGTATCTTTTAACGAGCTTGGCGGCCAATTGGGAATGAGCAAGAATACAGTGGAAAAATATTTAGATTTATTAGAAAAAACGTTTGTAGTTTATTCATTATCTGGCTTTAGCCGAAATTTACGCAAAGAGATAAGTAAGAATTCTCGTTATTATTTTTTTGATTTGGGCGTTCGTAATGCTTTGATTAATAATTTTAACCCCTTGAAATTAAGAGATGATTTGGGAATGCTTTGGGAGAATTATATTATAATAGAAAGAATAAAAAGGCAGGAATATCTTAAAATTTTTTCTAATAACTATTTTTGGAGAACTTATGACCAAAAAGAAATTGATTTTATTGAAGAAAGGAAAGGAAAACTTTATGGTTATGAGATAAAATGGGCGTTTAAAAAAAGTAGACCGCCAAAGGACTGGTTAGAAACTTATAAAAATGCTAAATATGAGATAATCAGCAAGGATAATTATCTTAAGTTTATAACCTAGATCAGATTAGATATTATTAAAGTGAAGGATATGGGACATCACCAACAACCTAACAGGCACCACCAAAACCTTCCCGCTCCGCATTGGTTTAGTTCAAGGTGAGTTTTTAAAATACAAAAGGGTCATCTCACATTTTTGAGAATGACCCTTTTTAGGTTTGTTATAATTTTTTAAAAATCATCCGGTTCCACTTTTTGCGCCACTAAAACCTCATTGGCAATCCGAACCAAATCCGATGGCAGTTTCTCCGCTTTAGAAACAAAATACAAGGCGCCTAAGTGGCAGCCCCTTTCTCTAACTTCCGGACCTTCAAGGTTGGTGAGCAAGATAACTGGAATGTCCGCGGTTTCTCCGCATCCTTTAGCTTGTTTGAGAAAATAAAAACCGTCTTTCTTGGGCATTGCGATGTCAACATAAGCCAAACTAGGTTTTTCTTTTTTTAGCAGCTTAAATCCCTCTTCAGCGCCAGCGGCTGTTAACACCCTAAATCCCTCAATCCGAAATTTATGGGCATACATTTTTAAAAAAAAGTCATCATCGTCAACCAATAAGATTTTTGGTTTTTCCTTTGCGCTTTGTTTTTTTGCCATAAAATAATAAGTTAAGAATTATCTATATTTATTATAAGGTATTTAAAGAAAAATTGAAAGTTAGTCTTGACAGGTTGTTTTTTCCGTGCTAAACTTATTGCATTGTCCAGACATCCTTAAACGGGGATGGGCAATATCTTTCCTCTCTCCCTTAACAAGAGAGGAGATGTCTATGAAAGTGCAAGTCATTCTAGCAGTACCCGTATTCCTGATGATAGCAGTAGTTGGCGAACTGCTGTTTGCCAGTCAGGCGTACAGTGGGGGTTTGGGCGAACCTTCACAGCAGCAACTGACACCCCAAGCAAAGGTTATGACAGTGAGCTGCAAAGCCTTTGCTTTTGTTGACGGTGCCAGGCCCAGAGAGGGGGCGCCGAAGAAAACAGCTCGCAGCGGACCCAAAACCCTTCGTCGAAGCCGGGTTAGGACCATGGCTTTTGTTAGCATCTGCGTCCCTTTGGGGCCAGCCAGCCAGCAAACTCCAAAGAAGGATTTTCTAAAGCCGGTTAAGGCGGAAACGCCTATAGCCTGTGAAGAGATTCTTCCGGAACTAATCCTAAAGCTTGGCGGAGTTCACCGCGTTCCTTGAGCGAGATAAGAGCCGCTCAATAACCCAGGGAGGATTTTGCCTGTCCCCACCCCAATGCCATAGTTTTATTAGTTTGTCAAGCTAAGAGTTATCCACAGTTAAGGCCTTGACAAAAAATTTCTTTAGGGATATGATGAAAATAGAATGATTTGCACAGAGATCTCTCTCTGCACTCTGGTGCCCCGCCCGCGAGATGTCGCCACGTCTCTCAAATGCCCCTGCTCTTTTTCCCCATGACGGGACACCACCGGCATTCAGGAGATTGCCCGGCAATCTCTTCGGGGGTCAGCCAAGCTTGGTTGACCCCTCTTTTTTTTCAAGAAAAAAAGGACGTCCTGGAATCAGCCGTCCTTTTGGTTTTTAGATTGAGGCGAGGAGGTCATTGACTCGTTCATTTTTTCTCCTTTTAAAAGAGCGTTAAAAAGATTTTACCATATACTCGTTTTCTAAATTATATCCGAGTTTGCGATAATAGTCACGGACGCCAATGCCGGAGATGACCGCGATTTTTTTATAACCGGCCTTTTTGGCCTTTCGACCCGGCTCAAAGTTTTTAACGATTTTTTCTGCTTCTGCCATTAGTTTTTTTCCGAATCCTCGGTGTTGGACTTTGCCGAGTTGACCGACCGGAATCATGGTGCCGTAGGTGTGGACCTCGCGGATGATCGCGGCGTTTTTAAGCGTTGGTAATTGAGTAATTGAGTAATTGAGTAATTGAGGGAGACGGAGACGTAGAAACGCAATGACTTTATCCTGTTTTACATCTTCGTAACTTAAAAATATTTCTTTACCTTGAGAAGCTTGGTATTCGCGTTTGATGAGTTTTACATCTTTCATTTTATAATCACTCCCGCGGATTTCGCGGCAGCGGATGCATTGGCATACGGACACGGATTGCCGCGGATTACTGACGGATGGCAACGGATCACGGATGCATTTTTTTGATTTTGTGTTGCTTTGCGTTGTTTGCGCTGTTGCCTGCATCTTTTGTTGAATAATTTGGCGGAGATTGGAAATTTTATTGCCGGCAATAATTGATTCTGAAGGAATGTCACGAATCAGGCGAGTGATGCGGACATAAGGCGGGATATTTTTTTTGATATTGATAAGAAGATTAGTGAGTTGTTTTTCTGAATAAGGTTTGTATTTTTTTGACTTGAGCCAGCTGTATATTTTAGCGTCGCGGGTAATAACGCACGGGTATATTTTTAACTGGTCAGGCTGGAACGCAGGATCAGAGAAGAGCTCTTTGAACATTTTAAAGTCGCGAGCTGGAGTGGCGCCTGGTAAGTTCGGCATCAGGTGGTAAGTGATTTTAAAACCCGCATCTTTGAGCAGACGGGTGGCGTCAATAATTTGCTGGCGGGTGCAGCCGCGTTTGTTAAGCTTGAGAATGTCGTCATAAATTGATTGGACTCCGATTTCTATTCGGGTGCAGCCGAGGGAGCGCATTCTTAGAATTTCTTCTTGGGTGATATAGTCAGGGCGGGTTTCTAAGGTTAATCCGACGACTCTATGTTTGGCTTTTTCATTTTTTTTCAACACAAATGGCAACGAATTTTTGACGAATGGATACGAATTACGAAGCCTTGTTTCTTGTTTCTTGTTTTCTTGTTTTCTTGTTTTCTTGCCGAATTCATTAAAGGCCTGGAAACACCTTTTTATAAAATTTGTCTGATAGACCATTGGTAAACAAGACCATGTTCCCCCCATAACAATGAGTTCGCATTTGTCCGTTGGGTGGCCGTTAGCTTCAAGCGCTCGCAGTCGCATTTGGACTTGTTTATAGGGGTCAAACTTATTTAAGATTGCCCGCATGACCGCTGGTTCATTGGAGAGATAGCTCTTTGGCATATCTTTTTCATTAGGGCAGTAAATGCATTTACCAGGGCAAGGATAGGGTTTAGTCAGGACCGCGATTGGGGCAACGCCGGAAAGCGTCCGAATTTCCCGTTTTTTAAGAAGACGCTCAAGCTGAATATTTTTGACAATTTTTTTCTTTTTGAGTAATTTATGGTAAGCTTGAATTAGTTCGGCGTTCGTGGGGAGGGAAATACCAAAATTGGCCGCGAGACGTCTTTTAGAGGAAGACAGGATGGCACGGGTTAGATTTTTTTGTCTGGCAAGTTTAAGGATGAATTTCTCGAGGGTTATGTTCATGGTAATCAAGTAATCGGGTAATAGAGTAATTAGGTAATTGATGGTAATAAATTAATAAACCAATAAAATAGTAAATTAAGTGAATGAATCTAGAATTGGCACAAAATATTTTAAAGAAGGTGAAGGATGATTATGATTTTGGCAGTGAATGTTTTGCAAGAAGAGCTAATCCTTGGGAGAGTATTTTTGAATTAATAAAGAAGCAGGTTGGCGCTGGAAAAAAAGTTTTGGATGTGGGATGCGGAGACGGGAGGTATTTTGAAGCGTTGGATGGCATGGGGGTGGAATATACTGGAGTAGATAGTTGTGAGGAGTTGATTGAGAAAGCAAAAGATAAATTTCAAAATTCAAATTATTCTAAATTATTCCAAATCAAATCCAAAGTCAAAAATCCAAACAATTATCAATTATCAATTATCAATTATCAGGTTGCTGATATTTTGGATTTACCATTTGGGGATGGGAAATTTTCCACCAAAGGCGGACCAGCCTTGGGCTGGGATGTTGTTTTATGTATTGCGGTTTTACATCATATACCATCGCGGGAGCTGCAATTGAAAGCGCTGGAAGAGATGCATCGGGTATTAAAGCCGGGTGGGAAGTTGATTATGACGAATTGGCATTTACTGCGGGAGGCATATAAACCTCGGCGTATTGCTATATTGTTAAATTGCTATATTGTTAAATTGTTATATTGTTTCATTGTTTCATTGTTTCATTGTTCGATTGTTAAGAACAAAAGGTGCTTGGGTTTTAAAGATTTGCTGATTCCTTGGGGGATTACTGGAAGCAAAATCAAACGCTACTACTATGCTTTTAGTTTAGCGGAGTTAAGGCGGCTCGTCAAAAAATCAGGATTTAATATAACCGATAAATATTACATTGATAGGAAGAAAAAATCAAGTTTTTGGGAGTCTTTTTGGGGGCGGGGAAATATTGTTGTGGTGGCGGAAAAGTGATATAATGAAGGAGTGATAGTTAATAGGGTTAATAAGATTGTTAATAAAGTTAATAAATTAATAAAAAGAATAATAAATAATAAACAATAAATAATAAATCACAAGGGAGGTTTTATGGATTCAACAAGTTCACCACAGGTGCAAAAAATCAAAAAGTTTTTAATTACCAGCGCATTCTTTACACTTATTCTTGCCGTGCCCTTGGCTGTAGGGGCGGCAGCCAATCAAAACATTTATATCGGCGAAGACGAGGCGGTTATCGGCAATCTTTTTCGAGCCGGAGCCACAGTAGAGATTAATGCTCCAGTGCCCCAGGATTTGTTTGTGCTTGGTCAATCCGTAGTCATCAACGGAGATGTCGGGGGTAGTGTGTTTGCCGCTGGTTCAAACGTCAGGATTAACGGTGATGTGGCTGGCAGTGTCCGCGTCGTTGGCCAGGTTGTTGAAATTAACGGCAAGGTTGGCAAAAACGTGACTGGTTTTGGGAACATGATTATTCTAGGCCAAGAAAGCGAAGTCGCTTGGGATGCGGCTGTTTATGGAGCAACGATTGAGTTGCGGGGCAGGATTAACGGCCGGATTGATGGCGGCGGCGCCCAAGTAGTTATTGCTGGCGAGCTAGCCGGTGGCGGCAAGCTTGATGTGGATGGCGAGCTGACAGTGCGCGAAAGCGCTATAATCGGCCAGACTTTAGAATATACTTCTAAAGAGCCGGCCAAGGTGGCTTCTGGCGCTTTAATTTCAGGAGAGCTTAAACAACTCCAACCCAAGGTTTCTGTTAAAAAGTCGGATTGGAAGCCTTTTTGGTGGCTGAGTAGAATCACCGAATTATTTGGCCTCTTAGTCGTTGGTTTAGTATTGGTAGCTTTGATGAGAAAGAAGATCGGGGAGATGGCTAAGCAAATGATCAAAGAGCCGGGCAAAAGTATTTTGTGGGGCTTGGTTTATTCCATTGTCGCGCCCGTGGTTTTATTTTTGCTCCTCTTTACTATCATCGGTATTCCGCTTTCAGTGATTGGCCTGGTAATGTACGGTATTTCTCTTTATCTTTCCAAAGTTTTTGCGGGTATTGCTTTGGGATTATGGATATTATCCAAGAGCAAGAAAAAGGATTCTTTGGGACTGGCAATGCTTTTAGGCCTAGTAGCATTGACGATAGTTTGCAGTATTCCATTTGTTGGATTCTTAATTTGTCTGGTTGCTATGTGGTGGGGGCTGGGAGGAATTATCAGGACGAAGTGGGAGATGATGAAGGGGTGGCGGTGAGAGGAGGCAGTTGTTTTTAGCTTTAAGAGAATACTTATGCCAGAGAAAACTAAACAAGAAAGGCAGACAGAGATAAGAGAATTAAAAAAAGAATACTTTCGTTTGATTGAAGAAAACACTCCAGGGGAGATTAAGAATAATAAATTGATAAATTTGGATGAAGAGGGAGAGTTTGAATTTAGATTGACTAAAGATTTGATAGAGAAATTGAAGCTGGAAGAATGGCTGGCGAATTATGAAAAAGAAGCCAAAGTTTCCACCGGTGGTATTAGGGGACCGCAGAATGTTTTATACCCCTGGGATACGCGGTTTCCTTTAAACCAAATGGGGATAATTTTGGCAACTTTTGGAAAAGCCCTGGTCCTTAAAGATGATATTAAAGATAGGGAAATTCATAAGGTTGTTTCCAGTGAAGTGCGATATAACAGTAGGGAATATGTGGAATTGATTTCGCGGATTGAAGCAGCTCAAGGAATTTATGTGCATCGGCCATTTAAAAATGAACTAACTTCAATCTGGATGGTGTCTTTTTGGGTTTTTATGAATGGCTACGATGGCGGAGAATATGTAACCTCTTCACATGCAATAAGCAGTAAAATAGCCACTAAAGATTTAGATAGTCAGGGGAGCCAGTTTTTGCCGGAGATGAGTTTAAGGTTTATTGATAAAATTAAAGGGATTTTAAAAGAAGCCAAAGAGAGCCCCGATGGTTATGTGATAAAGTTTTCTGCCAAGAACGATCCCTTGATAAGTGATGATTTTGATGGTTTTGATGAGTATACAGAGTATTTGAAGAAAAGTGTGGCTAAAAATGTTAATATAAATTTAATTAAAGAACAGGCAAGAAATGGTTTTAGATTAATGATGGAAGCGGTGGGTGGTTGCGCTTCTAAAGCGATGTTACCGGTATTTGAAAAATTAGGAATTAATGAAGTTTTTGATTGGCATAACATTGAGGAAGATTCATTTTTTCATGGAATTGGTAAGGTTTGGCGAAAGAATCCAGAAACCAACAAAGAAGAATTTTTTGATTATTCATGTGATTTTTGTTTGATGGAAGTGATAGAGAATGCTGGAATAGAATATGATTTGGTAGATAAGCCAGTAGGTTATGTAGTTTTAATAACAGACCCAGATACTGATAGATTAGTTATTGGCCAAGTAGAATCAAGAGATAGGGCAAAAATAGTGAAAGATTTAGGACTTGATTATATTGAAATAGACAAAGAGAAAATTTTTACAGTTTATAATCCGGGCTATTCTTTTTTTCTGATTATGGATTATTATATGAAGCAATTAAAAGCGGAAGGGGTTTGGGAGAATCACCCGCGGTTTATAGTAACAACCACGCCGTCGCCAAAAATTTGGGACGAATGGGCAGAGTACAATGGAATTAAAGTGGTGACGACCCCGGTGGGAATCAAGGAGATTGCCCATATAGTAAAAAAAGTTGAAAAACAAATTATTAATGATGACTCCAAAGATGTGATTGTTAGGGATATTTATGGGGGGAATATAAATTTAGGACAGGAGCCGAGGATGGTTTTTGGCGGAGAAGAGAGCGGGGGAATGATAACTGGGTTGGAAGATATGTTGGTTACTAAAAGTGGACGCAAAGCATTGGCTATGAGAGATAAGAGCGCGGGTGAATCTAGCGTGATTGCGACTGCATTGGCTGCTAATTTATTCAAGGAAAATAAAATAATTTCTGAATATTTAGGTGAAATTTTTAGAGAGAACAGGATAAAAAGCGTTTATTATGTTCGGGATGATATTGTTTATTATAATGAAAGTGAGCCAGATCCGATAAAAATGAAAGACGCGAAATTAAAAGGGGAAATTAAGAGGGATAAGACAGATAGTTTTTATTTAAGTATTGCTTTGGCTTTTCGAAATAATAAAATTACAATCGAGCAAGCGCGCGAGGTTCTAAGTGAAGCTATTCCGGATTTAGATTTTGGAAAATTAGAAACAGTTAAGTTTACTGGTGATGCTACTTTTTTTCAGTTTGATGATAACATGTTTGTTCAGGTGAGACGAAGTGGGACGGATGCCAAAATGCGAGGGTATGGTGGGGGACCAGATAAAGAGGACTGCAAAAATTATCTTGATAAACTTTTGCATTTTGACGGTGAGCGAGGAGTAAAGTATAAAGAGATTATCCCTGAAGAGTATAAAGATGATATTTATCCTTTGGTTCAGGGGTTGTATAAAGAGTATTTGTATTATGGGATGTAGGTTAAGACCCCATGATAGGTATGAGGAGTTAAAATTTATGAGCAAAGAAAAATTGAACCCGGTTGAGTCGGAACTTAAGGAAACAAACGAGTTTCAAATGGAATACCTTCCTCTTAATGATGTTGAAAAGAAGGCTATGGAGGTTGTTGAAGCTTTGCAAAATAGCGGACACAAAGCCTATTTTGCCGGCGGCTGGGTGCGGGATTTTTTAATGAACAAGCGCGGTCATGACATTGATATTGCCACCTCTGCTCCGCCTGATGAAGTTGAGAAAATTTTTAAATCCATTGCTGATAAAATTGACGCAACAGGTAAGAATTTTTTAGTTATAAGAGCAAGGATGGGAGATGAAGAATTTGAGATAGCGACCTTTAGAAAAGATTTGGGCTATTCTGACGGTAGGAGACCCGACGGGGTAGAGATAGTTGATGATAGAGGAGATGCTGAACGGAGAGATTTCACTATTAATGGCATGTTTTTTGATCCAGTAAGTCAGAAATTAATAGATTATGTTGGTGGTTATAAAGATCTAAAGGATAAAATTGTTAGATTTATTGGCAAGGCCGGAGATAGAATTAATGAAGATAAGCTTCGTATATTGCGGGCAGTGCGTTTTGAGAATCGTTTGGGTTTTAGCTTGGATAAGTCGGCTAAAGAAGGGATAAAAGAAAGAGCCGTTGAGGTGAGAAGATTGGCGCCGGAAAGAGTACAGGAGGAATTTAGTAAAATGTTGTTAAAAAAATCAAGAGCAGAAGCAATAAGAGATTTATCTGAATTAAAAATTTTAGAACATATTATTCCAGAAATTGAGACATTAAAAGGATTAAAACAGCCAGAGGAGTTTCACGAAGAGGGCGATGTTTGGGAGCACACATTAAAGGTTCTGGAAGTATTAGATGAAGATTCTTCTTTGGAATTAGCTTGGGCGGCTTTGTTACACGATATTGGAAAACCCGAGACCCAGACAATGCCCCAAGAGAAAGCTGATAGAATCAGGTTTAACGGACATGCAAAATTAGGAGCAGATAAGGCTAGAATAATAATGAGAGGATTAAGATTTTCAACCAAACAAGTAGATGCTGTTTCCTGGGCAATAGAACATCACATTAATATCAAGGATGTTGTTAATATGAGGAAGGGCAGACAAAGAAGACTTTTACAAGATCCGCGGTTTGAGCTGTTGCTTCGATTATATAAAGCTGATTGCGAAGGCAGCTCACCAGTGAGACTAGAAACCTATGAAAAGATTCGTGGACTTTGGGACGATGAGCAGAAAATTCCCCAAGAACAAAAAAAGCCATTATTAAATGGCCGGGAGATAATGGATATCTTGGGTATTCAGCCAAGCAAAACTGGCGGCGGAAAAATTATTGGTGAGATAAAAAATGCGCTTTATGAGGCGCAATTGGAAGGGGTGGTTATTATTAAAGAAGAGGCTAATGAATTTGTGAAAAATTATAAAATAAATGGCTAATTCATTATGACCATGATAAAATAAGGATAAGGAAGATTTTTAATAACTAATTTGAAGACAGAAAGGAAAAATTATATGAGAGAAATATATATTCCAGCTGAGACAAGACAAGAAAAGACAGAACTTAAAAAAGGGGAGGACAAAGAAGAACAGCTCCGAAAAATCAAAGAGGAAGTAGAGAAAACTAAAGATCGTTTAGGAAAGCCAATTGAACAAGGAATAAAAGATACGGTGGTAATGCTAAAAGCATTTAAGATTGAGATTTCTCAATCTTGTGAAGGGCATATTGAAAAAGAGGAGGTCTCCCCTCCCTGGATTGAGATTTATCCAACTGAACCAGAAAGGGAAGATTGGACAGGAGATGAAGAATTAAGGAGCAGTGTAGAAAAAGAAGGAAAAGAGATGAGATTAAAAATTTTGAATTTATTAAATGAGTTTTATGAGCAGGAAAAGGTTCCTTTTGATCAAATGTTGGGTTTTAAAAATGTAGGTTATGGGTTTCGGATTCAAAATAACGGAGCAGAAACTTTAGGCCTTTTAGATAAAAAAATTCAAGAAGAGAAGGTAGAGATTTATAAAACCGAGATTGAAAGACTTACTCAATTCCTTAAAGATAAATATTTTGAAAAACCAGAATTAAAACCTGAACAGGTCTTACCTAAGAGGAAGGAAATAGAGAAGGAGAAACCCGAGGAAAAATATGAAGAAGAGATTTTATCTGAAAAGGAAGAGTCAGAAAAAATAAAAGAGAAAAGATTGGAGAAGATACATAAAGAAGAGAAAAAAGTTTCGATTAGTGCTTCAGAGAAAAAGACCGAAATTCCAGAAAAAATTGAACCAGAATTTATGGAGAAAGAAAAGGCACTTTCAGAAAAGGAGATTAGAAATGTTGTAAAAATACTAAGAAAGGAGTGGAAAGATTTTAAAAAAGCCCGTGAATTTAAAAAAGGTGAAATAATTACTCAATGGAAGAATGAAATCTTTTTACCTCAAGTTCCAGAAATTCCTTCAAAAAGTGTACCCAAAGTAATAAGGAGATTTTTAGAGAAATTTGAGAAAGAGAAAGATAAAGAGAAAGATATGGAAAATTATTTTGGATATTTTGTTTCCTCAATTATTAATAAAACAGTTAGAGAATATGTAAGTCAGGAAAGAAAGAAAGGGAAAGAACATTCTGAAATTGAACATCTTTCCTTCCGTCTTCATTTGGAGGATTTTAAAGAACCATTTTCTCATCTTGGATATAGAAATCAAGAGAAATGTTATTTATCTATTTATCTTGGCAAAACGGGAAAGGAATTTCATTCTTTAGGCGAGGAAATGGAAGGAGGAGATATAAATGTTCATGGAGATGTGGGTTATGCAGTAGGAGCAAGGATGTGCAAAGGGGATATATCAGTAGAGGGAAATGCTGGCAATTCAGTAGGTACAGACATGGGGGGAGGAGAATTGAGTATTAGGGGTGATGCTGGCCCTTACGTTGCAAGGGGGATGAAAAGAGGCAAGTTGAGTATTGGGGGCTACACTAGCTTTGATAATTCTGCTTTTTCTAGTGATAACAAGGGTGAGATTTGGCATAAATGGAGAAAAATTTGGCCAAGCGAAGAAAAGGGAAAGATAAGATAAGGACAATCTTTTTAGTTCCTGGAATGGCACTGTCCCTAAATCAGGGTGATGACAGTAGATTCCTAAGCCAGGAATAAGGCTCTTTGCCTTTTAATATTTTATCAAGCAATTGTTGATTATTCAGTTGATTAAGTTCAACCGGAGCTTTCCCGTTTCGCTCTTTGAA
>JAHIMF010000019.1 GCA_018896645.1 Patescibacteria group bacterium
AAAAGATCGGCAATTTTTGCCTGCGTCAACCAAATGTTTTCATCGCGCAAAAAAATCTCCACTTTTACTTTTCCGTTTGGAGTCGTATAAAGCAAAAATTCGGTAAAACTGTTGTTGCTTGGAACAATTTTTTTATTTTTTTTGGGCATAATTTTGAATAATAATTTGATTGTTTTTGTCTTAGCTACTCATAAGATTGTTTCTTACCTTTACAATTTGTCTGCCGACAGGCAGGCTCGCTTCGGACGCCGACGGAATTAGAGGCTGTGCCAATTTCATTGGCGCGCCGCCTTAAAAATTATTTAATCAAATTCCAATTATCGAGTAAATAATTCATTTCGTGGCTCATATTTCCGAGATATACTTTGTCATCCCTGAACTTAATATTTACTGCAAAGCCGGACTTATTATTGACTGAAAAAATCGCTCCTTCTTTTATTTTTCTTTCCACTTCAACAGTCGGCAATATGAGAAAATGTGTTTTATCAATTATGCGTAAAACAAAAATATAAAAAATATTCCCTTGATTATGCCTTTCAAATGATACTCGACGAATATGGAAATTATAAGTATTGAATTTATTTGAATTAGCTGTTTTCACTTGAATTCCAAAAAATTTATTTTCTTTTATGGCTGAAATATCCACGCCAACATCTACGCTCATTATGCTGGCGTTGAAGCCGCGAAAAAGCAACTCGCTGCAAACTAGATGCTCGCCACCTTTGCCGGTAAAACCTCCGGCGATGACAATTTTTTCTTCTTCCTCTTTTTCGGCTTCAATAATCTTTGGCGTCTCTTTGATTTCTTTTTTGTTCGGATTAAGCGCGAAAGTTCCGGGCGCTGTTTTGATAAAATCCGAACCTTCGCCTTTGGTTTTAATATCCATCACAATTTGCGCGTTCATCGTTGCTTCCGGCGTGGCGCCTTCCGTTTCCAAAATACCTGACTCCAAAGCCAGCCGAGTAATTTCGGTATAGCGCAAAGGCGTTCCCGCCTTTTTTAATATTTCAATCGCTGATTGTTTGAATGTGTTCATGTTTTATTCTGAAAACTTACCACCCGAAATATCAAAAAATCTTTCAAAGAAGCTTATCAGTTTACTTATAACACTCTCTCGTTTTTTGGTACGGTCGCCAGTTGGGGAAAAGCGAGATACAGGTGGTAAAACTTTAGTGATGGCTGTGCCAGTAGTTGCGACACTCCCATCGCGGAATGAATTTTTTACAAATGCATAAGTTGCATCGTGATCTAATCCTTCATTATCAATAATTTTTTCAAGTTCTTCAATTTTTTTCTTATCCACAAATTTTTGCCAATCGTCATCAACTACTGAATGGATATCAAGCGAGGCGATAAACTGGTTAATAAGATCTTTCTTATTACGTAATTCAACGCTTGAATCAATTGCTTTATTAATATCAATCAAAAATTCTTTATTTTTAACATGATCCTCATGGTATTTTTTTATTAACCCTAAAACATAATCAATATTTATTTCTACCTGCTTGATGAGTTCCATCTCAAACACAAGATCATCGTTAATGTTTTCTTGATCAACATCCGCGCCTTTGCGAAATTCATTGTAAAGGTCAATGTACATACTGTGATAATCCTGCACATCACGATCAGTCAAAATCTCGTTGCCGGCAAATTCGTCAAAAGTTGTTAAAATATTTCGCGCTCGCAAAATCCCGCCATAAAGTTTGATAAAATCTTTTTGGTTTTGCTCGCCTACAATTCGCTTGTCAACCGGGAATTTTTCCATAAGCTCTGCCACTAGACTGGCGTACCCGCGCACTTCTTTATCACCGTCTTCATACCCATTGTAATAATCCTCATATGATTTAAGAAGAACAATTCCACTCGCTTCTTTATCGCCAAAAAGTGCAATAGATTCATTCGTCGCTTTCTCTAGATTACGGAAGCAAACAATATTCCCGAAGGTCTTTACGCTGTTTAAAATGCGATTGGTACGCGAAAATGCCTGCAAAAGTCCATGCAGTCTCAAATTTTTATCTACCCAAAGCGTATTAAGCGTTATGGCATCAAATCCTGTCAAAAACATATTGACCACAATAAGAATATCAACCTCGCGATTTTTCACTCTCAAGCTTACATCTTTGTAATAATTTTGAAACTTATCCGATGAAGTGTTATAAGAAGTGCCAAACATCTTGTTATAATCAGAAATAGCATTATCAAGAAAATCCCGAGAACTCACATCAAGCCCGCTCGTATCCTCAGAGTTTTCATCTATCATTCCATCTGCATCTTCGTCGTTTACGCCAAAGCTATAAATCGTCGCCACCTTGAGCCGTTTATCGCTTGGTGCATCGGCAAGTTGTTTTTTAAACTCGGCATAATATTTTTTTGCCACATCAATAGATGAAACCGCAAAGATAGAGTTGAATCCAGCCAACCTGCGCTCTTTCAGTTTATAAAAACTATTGCGTTTGGTCTTTTGGTCAAAATGTTCGCGAATGTAGCTCACGATATTTGCCAACCGTTCCGGAGAAGCAAGCGCTGCCTCGCGGTCAATATCTCGGACTTGCGCATCTTCAATATTTTCAGCTTCGCGAACAGTAGAAACATAATCAACCTTAAACGGCAAAACATTTTTATCAGCGATAGCATTTACAATCGTGTAGGTGTGCAATTTCTCGCCAAAAGCTTGCTCGGTGGTTTTCAAATCCGGCCGTCCGCCGGCAGACGCATTTATGGCAAAAATCGGCGTGCCTGTAAAACCAAAGAGATGATAATTCTTAAATGCTTTTGTAATCGCTGAATGCATATCGCCAAACTGTGAGCGATGACATTCGTCAAAAATCAAGACAATATGACCACTAAAAAGAGCATGCTTAGAGTTGCGTTTAATAAAATGATCTAATTTTTGAATCGTGGTAATAATAATCCGAGAATTTGAATCTTCTAATTGTTTTTTTAAAATAGCGGTGCTGGTATTGCTATTCGCCGCTCCTTTTTCAAATTTATCATATTCTTTCATCGTCTGATAATCCAAATCTTTACGGTCAACAACAAACAAAACTTTATCTACATAAGATAATTTACTTACTATCTGGGCGGTTTTGAAACTGGTCAAAGTTTTTCCCGATCCAGTCGTGTGCCAAATATACCCGCCCGCTTCTACTGTTCCTAATTTTTTATAATTCGCGCTGACTTCAATTCTATTTAATATTCTCTCAGTTGCGACAATCTGATACGGTCGCATTGCCAAAAGCTGTCTATCAGTCGTGAATACGCAATACTTGGTCAAGATATTCAAAAGCGCGTGCTTGGCAAAAAAAGTCTTGGCAAAATCCATCAGATCCGTAATCGGTCGGTTGGTCGCATCCGCCCACCAACTTGTAAATTCAAAACTATTACTGGAGCGCTTGCCTTTTTTCACCGCTCCTTCGCCGGCTTCTTTGATATGCTCCAAACGAACGGTGTTGCTGTAATACTTGGTATGCGTGCCGTTGGAAATGATAAACAATTGCGCATATTCAAAAAGCCCGCTTGAAGCCCGAAAACTTTCTCGGCTGTAGCGATTGATCTGATTAAACGCCTCTTGGATTGCAACGCCACGGCGTTTTAGCTCAATATGAACCAGAGGCAAACCGTTCACAAGCACCGTCACATCATAGCGATTAGCGCGTTGGCCAGTCTCCTGCCTGCCGGCAGGCAGGTCGGTAGCATATTGATTGATCACCTGCAAACTATTGTCGTGAATGTTATCCTTTTTTATGAGATACACATTCTTAGTCGTGCCATCTTCGCGCGTCAGGTTTTTGATATGGTCTTCTTGAATGGTAGCGGTCTTTTCGGCGATGCTTTGATTTGGGTTGGCAAGCTCACTGACAAAAAACTGTTCCCATTCGCTATCGGTAAAAGTAAAACTATTAAGCTTCTCTAATTGCAAACGGAGATTCAATACCAAATCAGCTTCGGAAGTGATGGCGAGATACTCGTACGCTTGCGTTTCGAGTTGCTTGATAAAAGCCCGCTCCAAATCCGCTTCGCTTTGATAAGAAACACCATCTCGTACCCGATCTGCAAGTTTATAATATTCAGCAACAACAGTGCTTTGAGGATTTTCCGCGACTAGATTGTAATAAGTTTTTTTATCTGACATATTTATTTATGTTTTATTCTTTTTTAAATTCACTCGCCCCTCTCATTTTGAATTATCAAGTAATGCTTGATAGTTGCCCCATAGAGCTCATCGACCTTAATAAGTGTTTCGTTTAAATTCCCAGCTCTTTACGCCAAAAAAGTTCAAGACTTTACCTTCTTTTTAATCTTGCTTTCCACAGTCTTAATCGCTTCCAAATAAGATTTCTCGACCTCGCTCAAATTCTTTACTTTGTACTTGCGATATTCCAAGCTAGCTTTTTCTATTGCTTTTTCATGACTTATTTTTCCGGCATTGCTCAAAAGTTTTCTTCCGGTTGATTTTAAAATATTGTCCAGTTCACGGATATAATCCGCCATCTTCATCGGTTTTTGTTCTAGAGCATTGATTTCCGCCAAATCAAAATAAGCCGAAACAAGATTGTTCAAAACTTTGAGCTCACTTAATCCCAAAAAATTCTTGGCAATCATCGCCTCAGCTTGCGTCGGTTGCTTGCCTATGAAATTCTTAAGCCCCGCAAATGGCTTATCTGAGTCTACTCGCAAGTAAATAACTTCTGCCGCTGTATGTCCATGAGCTGCAAAATGAAGCTTATTTTGGACAATTTTAAAAAATTTCAAAGACTCGCTTGCTTGCGAATCGTAATCAATAGCGGTTGCATACAAATCAAGTACCTGACGATAAAGCACTTTTTCACTGCTACGGATATCTCGAATCTCATCAAGTAATTCTTTCCAATAATTTCCACCACCCAAATTTTTCAAACGATCCGAATCAATAGTAAAGCCTTTGACGATATATTCACGAAGTCGTGCAGTTGCCCAAATACGAAATCTTGTAGCGATATGAGATTTAACTCTGTAACCAAGTGAAATAATCATATCGAGGTTATAATGTTCAACTTCGTAGTTTTTTCCGTCTGAGGCAGTTGTTCGGAATTTCCGAACAACTGAATCCTGGTCTAATTCATTTTCTTCAAAAATGTGTTTAATATGCTCGCTTATATTGGCTTTGCTTGACTCAAAAAGCTCAACCAATTGAGATTGAGTAAGCCAAGTAGTCTCACCTTCAAACCGCACCTCTATGCGAGACGATCCATCATCACTTTTGTAAATAATTATTTGGTTTTGCAATTCTTTTTTCATATCATTTCTTTGAAAGTTAAAAGTTTCCCTCGGTAATATTCATATTGTTGCCTGCGCGCTTTTAGTTCCGCCGGCAAACCGATTGAAATATCATTCACAAGCGCGTCAATCTCTTTATAAACAATTCATTTTTTTTATCATCTTCTAAATAACCCAATGAAGTAAAGATATTTAATACTGCATCAAACTTCCCAGGAATTTTTTTACCCAAAATATTACCGACAATATAAGAAACAGTTAATTCTTGTTGTTTGGCTTGTTTTCTTGCGAGGTTGATAAAATAATCACTTATATCAATGCCAGTTACCCTATATCCTAAAGCAGCTAAACTATTTGAGATTCTTCCGTAACCGCACGGCGCATCAAGAATGCTCTTACCGTTCCTAGGTAAATATTTTACAATTATGCGAGCTTCTTTTTTATTGCGCTCCTTCGTTAATATGTTTTCTTTCTCTTTCATGTATCGCTCACCCCAAACAATACTTCGGGCTTTGTACCAATCTTGATGACCGCCAGCTATTTTACGGATTGTTTTATCTTGGTATTTGATGTAGTTCATAGATTATCTTATTAAAACATCAAGCGAAACGCCCAAAGCGAGGGCGAGGGGGAAAACTCGTCAAATCGCGTTTGGCGGACCGTACCCCCGCGTCTTGCGGGGCGACATCCATGGTCGCAACCGGAACGCTCTCAACTAAAAATTTTGGTGGACCCGACCGGATTCGAACCGGTGACCTCCTGCTTGCAAAGCAGGCATTCTAACCAGCTGAACTACGGGCCCTCGTTGTTATATAATTCTCATATATCAATTTATCATCTACTAATAAATCAATAAACCAAATAAACAAATAAATTAATAAACAGGTGATAAATGAAAATGTGGGTAAATGGAAATATCTCGTCATTCTCCAAACAAAACATCGGGCAAAACAAATCTAAAAAATCCACCCAAAAGACCCATCATTAGAAGAAAGCCAAAAAAGATGGCGATGAGCCCAAGGAGTTTGTAAAATAGTCTGGTACCGCCCTCATAACCAAGATATTTTTCTGCAAATGGAATTCTGCCGATAAAGCTAAGGTACCATTCGGTTTTAATAACTAACGAGGCTCCGACACCGAGAATAATTAAACCCAAGATTATTCTTCCAAACATAGGATTGTTTCAATAAAACATTAAAACATGAAAGCATTAAAGCAAGAAAGCAATTTGCTTTAATGTTCTTGTGCTTTAATATTTTTTAGTTGTCTGGTGCGCATGGATGGATTTGAACCATCGACATCCACCTTATAAGGGTGGCGCTCTAACCGCTGAGCTACATGCGCAAAATCACGAGACACGAAACACGAAACAAAATTCAATGTTTTTATATTATCAAAAAATAGAGAATAAATCAAGCCAAACACAAAAACCCTTTTCACGGGGTTTTTGTTATGTGCATCGTGTCTCGCGTTTCGTATCTCGCGGTTCACGAAGTTTTTAATTTTTCTTCCAGCTTAGGGATTAGCCATTTTTCAGCTTCCAATACGGATTTACCTTTGATAGAAAATCTGACTTTATCTTTTGAGCCCTGGGGCTTGAATTCGGAAGTCAGGCCAAAAACGTCAATATTTTTATTATAGGAAGTAACCAGCACGGTAATGTCTTTTTCTTTTTCTTCGTAAAGCAAAATAATTATTTCTGCTTTGGGAATATTGACGATTAATTCGTCTATAACTTCTAGGAGAGTATCTTTAGAGGCGCC
The DNA here is from genome assembly GCA_018896645.1 of Patescibacteria group bacterium. NCBI lineage: Bacteria > Patescibacteria group bacterium. Next base: position 7,020 of record JAHIMF010000019.1, read on the forward strand.
GGATTTTTCAAAATCTTGAAGAGTTAAAGAGGAGGAAACAAGACGCGGTTCTTTTTTGGATAATTCCAAACGAGCCAGGACCCGACCCCAAAGTTTAAGGTCGGTAATCGTCTTGGTGCGATAAAGGTTTTCCACTATTTCTTCGCGCCGACCGCCCAAGGTAATGAGTTTACTGGTAGTAATCAGGGTCTGGGGGGTAATCTCCAAAGACTTGAAATTTTTAGTTTCAGAGATAACGCCAGTCAGCAAGGCAGTGGCCACATCTTCGTCAATCAGGTTTTTATCAAGGGCTTCGATAAGAGAATAAACAATTTCCGAGGTGGAGGTGGCAACGAGATTAATGAGATTGATTTGGCCAAAGTATTCGTTGTTGGGGTGATAATCAATATTGATGATCGGGGTTTCATAAAAAAATTCAGTGTTGTCTTCATAAATTTTACCAAGCGCGTCTAGGTCTTGGGTGTTTAAAACAAAGGTTAAGTCAAAGATAAAATTAGAATTTTCTATTAGAACATCTTCAGGCGCGAAAAAGCCATTCTGGGGCGTGATAAAGATTTTAAGCCGTTCCCCCAGGACATCATAATTCAATTCCTTTACCTGGCTTTTTGAAATATTCAACGAGATAATAAATTTTCTTAAGGGCGGGACCACACCTTTTATTTCTTTTGTTTGGGCCAGAAAAGAAAGCTTGGGAAGCAGCTTAAAATCATAACTCGCGATGCAATACTTTTTATCTAACTTTTTCAACACTTGAGCTATAGCCAAAGCCGCGGTAATACTATCAATATCATGACCTTGTTTAAAGGTGATTAAAATATTTTTTGCTTTCTCAATAGAGTTATAAATTTGTTGTTCTGGAGTTAGGGACACGGTTATTTCAGATTAAGACTTGAAAACATAGTCATTTATTATAGCGCAAGCAAAAGAAAGCGTCAAGTGTATTATCTGTTAATTGTTTTATTATTGGAGTCAGGCGTGAGTATTGGTAATATTGATACTCAAGCGCAATTTTGTGCCAGTCCCTATACCCCCAGCCCCTCATATAACGGGTGCGCCTCGGTCATTTTTTTGACTTTTTTTTGGACTTGATTTTTGATGTTTTTATCTGTGGAGTTGTGGATTATATCAGCAATCATTTTGCCGATTTCTTTGAATTCAGCTTCTTTAAACCCGCGAGTAGTCAAGGCTGGAGTGCCAATTCGCAGGCCCGAGGGGTCCATTGGTTTTCGCGGATCAAATGGAATCATATTTTTATTAACACAGATGCCTGTTTCGTCCAGTGCAGTTTCTGCTTTTTTGCCAGTGACCCCAGCCTTGGTGAGGTCAACCAGAACCAGATGATTATCGGTACCACCAGATACTAAGTTAATTCCATTTTCTATTAAACTTTTGGCCAGTGCCTTAGCATTAGCTACGACTTGTTTAGCGTATTCTTTGAATTCAGGTTTGAGCGCTTCGCCGAAAGCCACGGCTTTAGCGGCAATTACATGGTCAAGCGGTCCGCCTTGCATGCCTGGGAAGACAGCAAAGTCTATTTTTTGAGCTAAATTCTTTATACCCCCCTTGTGTCCCCCCCTAATTAGGGGGGAGTTGGAGGGGGGTCGGAGACGGTCTTCAACCCTTGAGAGAATCATAGCGCCCCGGGGTCCCCGTAGAGTTTTATGAGTCGTAGTAGTAATAACATCAGCATAGGGTACACAATCGGGATGAACACCAGCGGCAATCAAACCAGCGATGTGAGCAATATCAGCCATTAAGTATGCGCCAACTTCATCAGCAATTTCGCGGAAAGCTTTAAAATCAATTTTTCTAGGATAAGCAGTATAGCCACATAAAATTATTTTAGGTTTTTCTATTTTTGCTTGTTTACGAATTTTATCCATATCAAGCTGGCCAGTCTTTTTTTCCACGCCATAATGCACAAAATTAAAAAGCTTGCCGGAAAAATTAACCGGCGAGCCATGGGTGAGATGACCGCCGTGAGCCAGATCCAAAGCCATAATTTTATCGCCAAGCTCAACCAGAGCCATATAAGCCGCCAGATTGGCTTGACTGCCAGAGTGCGGTTGGACGTTAGCTTTCATGATGCGTTCCGTTGGACAATCGCCCTCATGGGTGTTGAATAATTTCTCGGCGCGTTCAATGGCCAAGCTTTCTGATTCATCAATAAACTGGTTACCGCCGTAATAGCGTTTGCCGGGGTAACCTTCGGAATATTTGTTGGTTAAAGCCGTACCCATAGCCTCAAGAACTACTCGGGAAACAAAGTTTTCACTGGCAATCATTTCTAAACAGTTGCGCTGGCGGTTGATTTCGTTGTTTATTACTTGAGCAATTTCAGGGTCAAATTTTGATAGTAAAGACATAGAAGTTAAGAAATAAAGAAATAAAGAAATAAAGAAACATTTGTTTCTCTATCTTATTTTATTTTTGGAGTTTTGTCAAAGAGGGTTTGAGGCTTGAGATGCTTGAAGCTTGAAGTTTTTAGAAAAAATAAAAAGCCCGCTTTTGGAAAAAATCCGAGCGGGCAAAAATAGAAAGGATAAGTGCAACTAACCAACCCCAACTCTTTGATTATTCCTTTTTGAGTTCCCCTCCTTGTTTTGCGGAGGCGAGAAAGGCGAGATATTCAGGGCAGGTTCTACAAACCTCTGTAGGACGGAACCCATAAAAACAACTTTCCATTTTAAGCCCCTCCTTATTTTTTGGTGGCTTGCTCAACCACTGGTTTAATGTTCGGTCCGCAGTCATCAGGGAGTTGATCAATCGGGAACCAATTCCATTCCCGGATGTCAGAACCGGGTTTGATTTCGCCGGTTCGTTTAGCTATACAATGAACAAGAAGAACATCAGTGCCGTCTTCTTTTTTAGTGTAGGTAATGATGGGAGCAGAGTCAGTGATTTCAATTTCAATCCCCATTTCTTCCTTAACTTCCCGCTTGGCATTCTCTGCGAGGTTAGTTTCATAGTCCTCAACCTTGCCTCCGCAAAATTTCCAAAAGTCGTCATCCCCATGTTTGTTGAGCAGGACTTTGTTATTTTCAATGATAACTGGTCCTGAAGCAATAATAATTTTAGGCATAGTTTATTATTTATTATTCTTTTATTCTTTTATTTATTATTCATTTCTAGGGGGTATATCCACCTGCCTTTATTTTTTGCTTGAGTAAGAATAGCAGAAAATTTTTCAGCTTGAGCAAATTCTTTGGGTGTGTAGCCAATAACATCCATTGCAACTTGACACGCTTTCTCGTCTCTTGCTTGAGTCAGAAAGTCTAACCTGTTATCAAACTTTTTTTTAACGAAGTCTGGAGAGATAATAACTAAATCAATATCGCTATGTTTGGTTGGTTTTCCCCAGGCAAAAGAGCCAAACAAAAGTACACCATCAACTTTAATTTTTTTTTGAAGGCTCGCGATATAGTGGTTAACTATTTTTTTAGGAAATTTTATGCTTGTTTTTTTAGGCATAGAAATAATTTTTTAGTTTTTTGTAAATAATCTTTAGCTTGAGCTCGAGAGATTTTCGGAAGGGGCTTGTAAATTAAGTCAGGATAACGCGGTTTTAAGTAGTATTTATTTAGTTCATCAATAAACTTTTTTTCTTGATTTGAAAATTCAACATCTGCTAATTGGTGCAGTCGTGGTAAGTCGTGGATTTTTAAAAGCTCTTTTCCTTTTTTGACAACAACCATTTTGATCATTTTTTCTACTACTTGGTGACAATGCCAAAACATCAAAAGATAAGTCCAGCGAGTAGGTCGGGGACTTTTAAAGAGTCTTTGTGCGACATCTAAGTCAGCACCAGCATATTCTATCCATTTTTTGAGAATTAACTTCATGGTGATTTTAATATACATCAGGAGTTTATTTTTGTCAAATTTACTTTCTGATGCTACAATAGAGTAATGAGCAAATTTTGGAAGAAAATTATTTTAGGTTATGTCCTGGTCTTTGTTTTTTTTGTTTTGGATAGGATTATAAAATATTGGCTGCTCCAGCCAGAAGCTCGGGGTGCCGGTATTCTAACCTTATCAAAAAATCAAGGCATTGCTTTTGGCATTCCTTTACAAGGTTTATTCCTTTATATTTTAGTAGGCCTAATTTTAGCAGGTCTTTTTTATTTGGCTCTTAAGTTTTGGCAAAAGAAAAATACTGGTTTGCACCTGGCCACTGTTTTGATTATTGTTGGCGCTTTGAGTAACCTAATTGACCGCTTTAAATTTGGCGCGGTTATTGATTATATTGATTTACGAATTTGGCCGGTTTTTAATTTGGCTGATTGTATGATTGTGATAGGAGTAGTGATGTGGGTATTGACCGATGGGGTTAAGAAAAAAAGAAATTAAGTAGTTTGTAGTGGTTTATAGTAATTCAATTGTAATACGATAGTAATACGATTGTAATACGATTGTAACTTATTGTTTTGGTTTTTTGAAAATAAAAAAGGCCAGCTTGACGGAGCCGACCTTGGTGTTTGCTTTGTCTGTTTGAGTATTCCTATTCTTCATATATTATGCGCCGCACAATCACTCCCACATCTTTCCATATTCCAAGAGCGGAGTGAGTGTAGTTCCCTGCGAATTCAATGAATTGATCTTCAATGCGGGTTGCACCAGTATTTGCTCCATCGGCATATATAGTGTCCAGTTCTTCGCAGGCCTCAACTAGCGCCTCGGATGCGTTCCCATTGCCAACACGGAAACCCACCGGCACGCCAATCGTTTTAATTTTTGTAATTTTTGTCATTTTGAATCCTCCCGTTCCATGTTAGCTGTTCTTATACTCGTCAACAAGCTTGCTGGCGCCTATTCGGAAATCATGGATTCTAAAGGCTTGAGAAGCCTCGAATAGTTGCTGAGCAAATTCTACGGTGTGGATACCGCCAGAGGCTTTAATTCCGACTCCTTCTTCCAATACTTTGCTCATCAAACACATGTCATTCAGGGTTGCTCCAGCAGTCCCATAACCAGTAGAGGTTTTGACAAAATCTGCCTCGGCGCACTCGGCTATTTTACAGGCCAGAGCTATTTCCAATGTATTGAGATAACAGGTTTCTACAATTACCTTTACGAGTGTAGCCTGGTGGGCCCTCTTTGCGGCTATCACAACTTGACTAATATCATGTTCAACAAAGTGATAATTTTCTCCATCAATTGCGCACAGATCCATAACCATATCAATCTCGTCAGCGCCGCGTTCAATTGCCTGTTCTGTTTCCCGCACCTTATCGCCAGTGCCATAACGAGATAAGTTTATAGCCATCTGTCTAAAGGTTGTCGTTTTCTCTGTGGGAAACCCTACGACACTCGCAATATGTATATCGTGCTCACGGAGTTTTTCGGCGGCGGTCCGGACTAAATGTGGACGAATGCACACCGCGCCAAAGCCGCACTCAACCGCCTCTTCGCACAACCTGGTAATGTCATCAGGAGTTGCATCCAGGTTGAGGTTGGTATGGTCAACGGAGGCAGCTAATTCTTCTTTTGTTATCATTTTATTCTCCCAGTTATATCCTGTGATATTCTACTATCCTCTGCGGGCACATAAAGCATTTCTCATTTCCTCCTCTATTCTCGCCCGGTTCAATAATTCCATTCTTTGTTTCATGTACGGAATATAGAAATCAAAGAATTCTCTTTCAGTCCGGAACACTTGCTTCGAGATGTCCATAAACGGACTAGTTCGTTCAAACGGGAAAACTACATAGGTGTTTTTCCCAGTTTCAAAACCCCGAGTTGTTTCATCAGTTACGCCTTTTGATATCGTGGTTCCTTCCGGATAAAACGCTACCAGATCCGAACTTTGTTTTATGTACCAGTTTAAATCCCGGTGGACCGTGTGTCCTCTGATGATACTTTCGGTTATTGCAGTCAGCTCCCCATGAGTTTCTATGTCAATATACCTGGGGTCAATAAGGGGCGTTGGCAGGCCATTTATTTCCCTGCCAACAGCCAGAAGCTTTTCTTTGAAGGCGCTGATCATAATGTCCTGTTCGGTTGAGGCGTCAGTCATGGGCATTTGGAAATAAATGAGAAAACAGTTTTCCAACAGGCTATCAATAATAATCGGCTCTTGGAGCCTGGGGAGAACGTACATTGGTTTGCCATAATTGGCGGCCCAACCTTGCGTTACATTAACTTCAATATTCTGCCAGAACACCAAATCCCTTAAGTCGTTATTTTGCAGTCTGCCAGTTTCAGTCTGCATTTGCTGGGCTTTAATACTCGACGGTTTATCAATGATCGTAATAAACAGGTCTGATGCGATTGCATTTAAGTATTTCCAGTTATAGGCATTATGATAGACTGAACCCCAGAGAAATTGGGCGTGGGTATCTATCACAATTTTCTCATACCATTTTCGGTCCTCTTCCATCCAGCGCAAGACCGTCTCAAAGGCTAACCCCTGCTGGGCTCGCAAGATGACCGGCGGCTGATTAAGAAGATTCCCCCGAGGTATTGGCGGCTCTTCCGGATAATTCTGGGCCAGTTGAAAGATTAACTCGCCAGTGTCATAAATAACGGCCTTACTTTTTTTTGCCTCATAATAATCATGACAGAATTTTGTGCTTTGAGCGCCGGGAATGCCAGTTACTGTGATTACTTTAGCAGCAGCCATTTTTCTCCCCTTCCTTTTGTTTGGATTGTGAATGAACGAGGGTATTTAACGTATTTAAGGATATTAAACCATATTTTAAAAAAAGTCAAGGAACTTTAGAAACTAAGAAACAAGAAACTAGAAACTAGGGGAGACCCGCATTTATGAGTTATATTTCATTAGATAATCTTAAGGTCTATCAATTAAGTAGAGGTTATAGCCGGGAAGCTTGGTCTGTTTATGAGATTTTGAACTGGCAGATGAAAAAAGTGATTGGTGATCAATTTATTAAAAGCGCAGATTCAGTTGGAGCCAATATTGCCGAGGGCTATGGTCGATTTCATTATTTAGACAAAGTAAGATTTTATTATAATGCCCGGGGTTCACTTTTAGAATCCCGACATTGGTTAGAATTATTAAAAGAGCGAAAGCTTATTACTCAAGAAAAATATAATTCAATGCTAGAGATTTATAAAAATTTAACCCCAGGCTTAAACGGATTAATCAGCTCAACTCGCAAAAATAATTAATAGTTTTACCCTAGTTACTAGTTTCTTGTTTCTAATTTCTAGTTTCTATTTTTATGCTCGCAAAAGTAAAATCAGCAGCCGTAGTCGGCCTCCATTGCGAAGAAGTGGAAGTTGAAACGGATTTTGGCGGACCAGCCGGCAAGTTTATTATTGTTGGCCTGCCGGATAAATCGGTTGAGGAATCCCGAGAACGCATTCACATGGCCATAAAAAGCTCGGCTTTTCGGTTTCCTTTTCAAAAGATCACAGTTAATCTGGCGCCGGCTGACTTGCGCAAGGAAGGCCCGGCTTATGATTTGCCGATTGCAGTGGCCCTTTTAATGTCTGTCGGTGAAATTCCTCAAGGGGCAGCAGGCGAGAGTTTGTTTGTGGGTGAGCTGGCGTTTGATGGCAAGTTAAGGCATACCAATGGAATTCTGCCGGTAGCGATTTTTGCCCGAGAGAAGAATTTTAAAAAAATATTTGTGCCTAAAAGTAATATCAAAGAAGCCCAGTTGATTACTGGAGTAGATGCTTATCCAGTAGAATCACTCGGTCAGTTGGTAAACCATTTGCGAGGCGCAGAATCCATTAAAATTTCAAGAGAAGCTCCTGGGTTCCAAATTGATGAAGCGGATGAATTTGAAGCTGATTTTGCTTATGTAAAAGGCCAGGAGCATGTGAAACGGGCCCTGGAAATCACTGCCAGCGGCGGGCACAATGTTTTAATGAGCGGGCCGCCGGGCGCGGGCAAGACATTGCTGGCCCGAACGATTCCTTCAATTTTGCCCGCCATGACCATGGATGAGGTTTTGGAAGTGACCAAGATTTATAGCGTGGCTGGGAAATTGCCTTCAGGCGAAGGCCTGATAAAGCAGCGGCCATTTAGGGCTCCGCACCACTCTTCTTCAGCCGTGGCTTTGGTGGGGGGCGGGAACATTCCCAGGCCAGGCGAAGTCAGCTTAGCCCATAGGGGGGTGCTTTTTTTGGATGAGTTTCCCGAGTTTCCCAGAATGGTTTTAGAAAATTTACGCCAGCCATTGGAAGATGGGGTGCTGACCATTGGCCGGGCGCAGATGACTTTAACTTTTCCGGCCAGGTTTACTTTGGTGGCCTCGCAAAATCCTTGCCCTTGCGGTTACTTGAGCGACCCGGAGCGGGATTGCACTTGTTCGCCAAGTCAGGTTCTTAAATATCAGCAAAAAATTTCTGGACCGATTTTGGATAGGATTGATTTGCACATTGAAGTGCCCCGGGTTCAATTTGACAAATTAGCTTCGGATGCGGTCGCGGAAAGCTCAAAAGAAGTTCGCAAACGGGTCCAAGCGGCGCGTGACAAACAAGCCGAAAGATTTAAAGATTTAAAAATTTTGACTAATTCGGAAATGACCAGCCAGATGATAAAAGATTTTTGCCAAGTGGATGCCAGCACTCAAGATTTATTACGCACTGCTGTTAACCAGTTGCACCTATCTGCCAGGGCCTATCATCGGATTTTAAAATTAGGCCGGACTATTGCTGATTTGGCAGGTGAACCGGGGATTAAATCAGAATATATAGCCGAAGCTTTGCAGTATCGGCCGAAGATAGGAGAGTGATGGAAATTTCTAATTTCTAATTCACCTAATTTTTAATCAATTTCCAATTTTTAATTTTCAAACTTGTGACGAAAAAAAAATGACATTCGCGTGAATGCTCATTTTTATATTCTATCTTATTTTATTGATCTGTTCTTTTTATTATCTCCTTTTATTATCTATCATCTTCCAATAGACAAAGTGCGGCTGCGCCTAGAAGGGCGCCTTGGGGGTTATTAGAAACAGCAATTTTTAGTCGGCTATAAGTCTTTTTATAACTTGATTCTTTAAGTGATTTCTTCATTGATTTTTCAAAAAATTTAAAAGCTTCAGAAACCGACCCGCCCAAAATAATTATCTCCGGGTCAATCGCGTACGCTATAATTGACAGGGCTTTTCCTAAATGATAACCAAATTCGTCAAAAATTTTCAGGGACTTTTTATCTCCTTTCCGCGCTAGCTTAAAAATTTCATCTCCGCTTATCTTATATTTTTTTATAAAAAACTTGCCCGAAGAATAATCCTCCATCACCCCATCTAGATATTTAATCTGCCCAAACTCGCCAGCCCCGCCGCTTGTCCCAGAATACAATTTACCGTCAATAATCAACCCGGTTCCCATGCCAGTGCCCAAAGTCACCCCGGCAATATTATTATATTTCTTGCCTTTGCCAAAATATTTTTTGCCCAAAGCAAAACAATTAGCATCATTATTAACATATACTGGAATCTGATACTTTTTTTCTAAAATTTTCTTAAGCGGCATATTGTCCCAGGCTGGAATATTCACGGCCTCGTAAACAACTCCTTTTTCATCAACCAAGCCGGGAACTCCAACACCAATTGCCTTCACTCCATTATTCACCAATCCATCAAACAAACCAAATATTTGGCTCAAGATTTCATCAGTTGTACCCTTGGCTTTTGTCTGACAGGTCTTAACTTTTTTCAACCCCGCACCTCTTAAAACTCCGGCTGTCATTTTTGTCGCGCCAATGTCTAAGCCGATGATGGACATGAAAGTTATAAGTTAAAAGTTATAAGTAACGTTGCGCATTTACATTATATCAACTTTGCTTCACTTTTACCAGATACCCCCTTTCAAAAAGCCTTCAACCGTGATAAAATTAAACCACGACTCACGTAACATATAACAATCATCCCAGCCCATGGCTGGTCCGCCTATGGCGGAAATTATTAATTATCAATTATTAATTATCGGCCAATTACCCGATTACTCAATTACTTAGTTACCCAATTGCTTTAATATCTAAGTATCTTACTATCACCAACCTTATTCTCCAAAAACCCAATGCCCGCGCCCTTGTCCTCGTTGCTCATCCAGACGACGAAACAATTTGGCTGGGAGGAACAATGCTTCGCTATCCCCAAATCAATTGGACTGTTTTTTCTCTTTGCCGCCAAAAAGATTCTGACCGCGCCCCAAAATTTAAAAAGGCCTGCAAACTCTATCGCGCCCAATCAATCATCTCCGATTTGGAAGACGAAGACATAATGACTGTCAAAGATTCAATCCCGGAAATCAAAGAGCACATCATCAAACTTCTCAAAACCAAAAAATTTGATTATCTTTTTACTCACGGCGCCAACGGCGAATATGGCCACTTTCGCCATATTGGCGTTCACAAGGCGGTAAAAGATCTTCTAAAACAAAAAAAACTTGCAGCCAGCCAAGTTTTTTATTTTTGTTACCAAGGCAAAAACCGCGGCGATGGCAGCCACTGCCTTAATGATTTTAAAAAAGCCCAATACATAGTCAACCTCAACCCCGCCGAACTCTCTCGAAAAAGAAAAATCGTTTGCAACTTATACGGTTTTAGCAAAGAGTCATTTGAATATAAAAGTTGCTTAAGAAAAGAAACGTTTTATTGTAACTTTTAACCCTACATTTATGAAAATCCTCGTCCTCTTCGAGCACCCGCTTAATAACGGCAGTATGTCCATTCAAGGCCATCTGCTTTGTCGCGGACTTTTAGAAAATGGCGTTGAATGCTACCCGGCTCATTACCAAGATCGAAAAACAGAAAGAGAATGGTTTTATAAATCTTTTAAACCTGACGCGGTTATTGGCATCGGCTGGTGGGTGGATACGCCAACAATTATAAAAGAGCCGCAAAGTTTTGGCCTTATCCCAACCCCATGGCTTTTGTCTGACGGCTGGGTGGCAAATTATCACGATGTCATCAGCAGTCTGCCTTTGGTTTTTGTGACTTCAAACTGGGTTGCGGAAAATTACCAGCGCGACGGGGTCGATACTAAAAATTTTGAGGTTCTGCATGTTGGTTATGACGCCAAAAAATTCAGGCCGATTCCCAAAGATCACCCGGGCGTGATTGAAGCTAGAAAAATGTTTGGCATTAGAGAAGACGAAAAAATGATTTTAACCGTTGGCGGCGATGTAACTTCTAAAGGCGCGCAAGAAATGATTCAAGCCTTAGTCAAAGTTGACAAGGAATATCCGAACTTTAAATATGTCTGCAAGTCAACCAACAGCGAATGCGCAATAAACCACCATCGCGAAGAATTGGATTTGATGCAGAAAGCTGGCTTAAGCCCAAGCAAAGTTATCTATTGCGGAGAAAATTTCGACCGAGAATTTATGCCCTATCTTTTAAATGCCTGCGATATTTATGCCGCGCCAAGCCGAATTGAAGGTTTCGGCATGGTCCAAGTTGAAGCCATGGCTTGCGGCAAGCCAGTCATTTCCATTGATGCTATGGGACCGAAAGAAACTATCATCCACGGGGAAACTGGATTTTTAGCCAAGGTCGGCACCACTGTTGACTTGCCCGAAGAGCTGGCGACTTATGAGATGGGTTTTGACGAAGAATTTAAAATCAAATTCGACCAGCCAAAAATTTTCGCCTACCGGGCGGATATTGATGATTTGGCAAAATTTACTTTAGACCTTTTAACTAATGATGACTTGCGAAATAAAATCGGCGAGCGCGCCGCCAAGCATACCTTGGATAATTTTCAATATCAAAACTTAGCAAAAAAATGCGTTGAGATTTTACAAGAGAAATTGAATCTCTAGGGCTAAATGTGCTTTTAGAAAAATAAAACTTTTTTCGCCTGAACACACTTATAAGCATAAATATACATCCCGGCAGACCAGGCCTGGTAGATACTGCCGGCGGGTTTGCCTTCGACTCCATCAAGCCATTCATTAAAAGCCCACTCGCCTTTGAGCGCCAGTTTATTTGCGCGCGCTAAACTTCCCAGTTCTTCTCGCGCCTTGCTCATTCTTTTCGCCTTGACTAATGCGGCTACATAGAATCCGCCAATAAAAGGCCAAATCCCCCCGTTCGCGTATTTAAACGGCTCTCTTGCCTCGCATTTTTCAAAATACGAATGCCATTCAGGATCGTTTGTTCCCAATGGAGGAAAAATGCATTTGATTGGAAAGGGTTCGTTAACGCCTTTTGATTCAATATAATTTAAAATGCCGTTTGCTTGTTTCGGTTCAGCCAGTTCGGTAACAATCGCTAACAAATTCCCCAAAGAATCAAACCAATCTTCTTGCTCTCTATCGCCGTCATGATTTTTCCAAACCCAGGGCAAATAAAAGCCCTGTTTCTTGTCAAACATATTCAAATCTTTCCGAGCTTGGCCGTTAACAATTTTTTTGACAATGTCCGCTTCTTTTTTCTGGCCCAAAATTTTTAATGCCTGATAATATAATGCTTGAGTATTAATGACATGTCCGTATTTATGCGGAAAAGCGTCTTGCCAATCGCTGGTTGGCAATTGTTCCGGCAAATGGTCTTCGCCCGTGTCTTGATACTGAATCCAAGTTAGGGCTCGCCGAATTGACTTTTTATGTTTCAAAAAAAGTTTTCTGTCTTTATAGGTTTTGGCATAAATAAATTCGCCGATGATAAACCATAAGCTCGAGTCAACCGTGGTAAAGGTAACAATCGAATTTCTGTCAACATTAAAATCCCCCACGCAATTCGGAATTTGTCCATTCACAGATTGATTTTTCGCCAGTGTCTCTAAACTCCTGGCAAAGACCCCCTTAAATTCATTCCCAACTAAACTTCCGCCCAAAAGCGAAATCACCGCATCCCGGGACCAGACCGCTCGATAGCCGTCAGGAGAGCCAGAAGCGTGGAGACCATCCGGAGTGACGCATTTTTTTAAAACTTTTTTTGCTTCGTTGTAAGCGTCATTAATAATTATCATAGTTTATAATCTATCTATTTATCATTTTTTTATTGGTAATTCATAATTTCTCAAATAAGCTCAAATAGTATTTGCGATATTAGAGTTAATTTGAGGTATTATGAGAAAAATTTAAGTGAAAAATAACAAATCTTAAATGAAAAATATTACACGATATAACAAATAAATATTATCTATCAAACGACATCCTCGCCAAAAGATAACATATCGTGCTCTCCGCTCCTTGGTTCAAATTGACGCAATTAGGCAATAGCCCATCAAAACAGCCGCCGGTTATTTCATCGTAAAGCGGCTGGTCAATTGAATTCTGGCCCAAAAACCAATTAAAAGAAATCACTGCTTTGTCATAATATTCTTCTTTTTTAGTGATGCGATGGACGGTTAAAAAAGTCTGAACCATCGAAGCGGCATCAACCGGCTGCTGGTCAAAATAAGCCCGCTTGCCTTTATAATTATACCAGCCGTTATGGCCGATTAAAACCAGCCTGCCGCCTAAAATCACCAAGTTCGTTAAAAAATCCAAGCTTTCGCGAGCCGCCTCTAGATATTTTTTATTTTTTGTCAGCTCATAAGCCAGAAACAGGGCTTCGGGCAAGCGGCCGTTGGAATAAGTGATTTCTTTTTCAAACCATTTCCAATCCTTGGCGCTCTGTTCTTTATATAAGGAGACCAAGCGGTCTGCCATTTTTCTGGTTCTTCTTAAAATATCCTGGCTTGAAAATTTTTGCGAATAATAATAAAGTCCTAATATGCTGAAAGCGAAAGCTCTGGGGCTTTTTAGCCTGTAAATATTTTTTACCGCGTTGTCAAAAATAAATTTGGCAGTCATCCGGACATTTTCGTAAATACTGCTCGAACTGACATAGCCGGTTGCCCAAAGCGCCCGGCCAAAACAATCTTCACTGCCGATACTATCCAGAAACTTGCGGTTATAATCCATAAAATTATGGAATCTGCCATCTTTTCTTTGGGCATGATACAAGAAGCTTAAATAAGTATTGACTAATTTCAAACTTTCTGGATCCCTAAACCTTTTCTGATACATTGTAGCGGCGATCAAAGCCCGGGCATTGTCGTCTGTGGTATAGCCGCTGCGCCGATCATTAACAGAATGCTTAGCATGCTGAATGATCCCAACCTCATCAGTCGAATTCAATAAATGACTTATCTTAATTTCCGGAAACTTATATAAACCAACACCGCTGCTGATTTTGATGATTTTTTTAAAAACTTCAAGATGAGATATGGCGACATTCGGCCAAGTCATTTTTCGGCTATAAGCATAGGCATTTGTTTCAATTTGGTTCTTTAATTTTGAGTCGGACAAAATCAAATCAACAGTTTTAATAATTCCGGAAACATCTTTAAAATTAACCAAAAATCCTCTGCCTTCAGTTAAAACTTCTTTAGCGTAAAGCGATGGCGTGCCGATAACTGCTTTACCGGCGCTTAAAGCGTAAGCAAGCGTGCCAGAGGTAATCTGGTTAGGGTCGAGCGCTGGATAAATATAAATGTCAGTGGCTTTTAAGTAATCAATGATTTCTCTTAAAGTCAGATATTTATTGTAGAACTTCACGTTGTCGGCCAAATCAAATTTTTTCAGCAAAGCTAAAAGTTTATTGCGGTATTTCTCGCCTTCTTCTTTGCGGATTCGAGGATGAGTTTCGCCAATCACCAAATAGAGAATATTCGGATATTTACTTTTAATTTTTGGCAGGGCTTTAATTACATATTCTATCCCCTTGCCGCTGTTTATTAAACCAAAGGTCGAAAGAACTATTCTGCCAGAAAGCCCCAACTTATTTTTCATTCCTTCGCTTTGATAAGGAGGAATTGTCGGCACGCCATGAGGAATAACATAAAACTTCTCTGGCGAAAGCCCATAATCTTCGACAAAAACCTTGATCGCGGTTTCCGCCATTACAATTACAGCTGAACAGCGGTCAAAAATCGCCCGAACCACTCTTTTTAGCCGCTCTTCCGGTTTAGGAATTACGCTATGAAAAGTTACCACTACTGGTTTTTTTATAGTCTCGAGAAAGGCAATTAAATAATCACCGGAGATGCCGCCAAAAATCCCAAACTCGTGTTCAATGTTGACCAATTTAATCGAGTCGTCGCGGTCAATTTCTTTGGCGGTGTTAATGTAATCTTCAAGGTCGGTTTCGTTAATTTGAAACTGG
>JAHIMF010000020.1 GCA_018896645.1 Patescibacteria group bacterium
CTGATGTCTCGCTCCGCTGGCTCTTGGTTCCACCAAGAGCCGACATGTAGCCGACATGCGGTTTAGCAACAACAGCGCAGGACAGCCAGGCATTGCGCTTTAAGCATAGCGGCTCCATGTAGAACATGGAGCCAGCAACCAGCACCCAAAACTATGAAAATCAAACTTTTTTTATTAAAAAATTTAACTTTGGCAGTACTGCTAGTTTCTTTTATAATTGGCCCATTGGTTATGCCAATGATGGTGGTGGGGGCTGATAAATATGGGCTTGATGATACTGCCGATGCTGCTGGCCTTTCAACAACACAAAAAGATTTACCTACTGTTATTGGCTTGTTTATCAAATACCTCCTGCAACTTATTGGCGTAATTTTATTGCTTTTTTTGCTTTATGGCGGTATTCTTTGGATGACTTCGGCTGGCAGTGAAGATAAAATAAAAAAAGCCAAGGGGATTATTACTAATGCCATTATTGGCTTGGTGATTATTTTAGCGGCTTATTCGATTACTTGGTTTGTGATGGATAAATTGGCTGGACCAGAAGGTGCAGTATTGGGTGGTAAATAAAACTTTACAAAAAGTTATTAAATAGAAAAAAGAGGTGATGAAGATCACCTCTTTTGGTTTCTCAAGGTGCTAACGATTTCTCGCCCCACTATGCCAATCTCTAACCCTCCCCTTATAATGGTTGTCCCCCCGTCTAGCATCTACCTCAATGGTTCCCTCAACAAATAATTTACCCGTACTAGCTTTGATGTACTGGACCTTAAATTTTCCTTCAGGCAATCTTATATGATCAATGAAACCATCGGGAGGAATCGGCGGGCTTGTATAATTGATAGCCGGAATTTTGACAATAAGGGTGTGGTCACTTTCATTGCCGATAATTCCGTCATAGCCATCTATTCCTGTCTCTGTTCCCATATAACCAAGACCGCCGTAGCCATACCGACCCTCGCGCACAGCTTGAGCTTGAGCTTCTATGAGATGAGCTTGGGCCAAAGCAATGCTATCCTGAACAGCCCTTGAGCCATCCAGTTTATTGATAGCTTTGTCGGTCCATTTAATGTCTTGCTCCTCCAGCCCACCATCTCGCTCATAGCCAGCCTGGGTGTCGGTTACATGAACCACCACCCTTCTCGTGGCGCAACCACCCAAAATAGCCGCTAAAACCGCCGTTACGACCAGCCAAACGATTATCATCCGTTTCATAACAGCCTCCTTTTTATGGGGTGAAAAAATGAACAACTCCTCCTTCTATTACATCTTTTTATTATACACGAAATACAAAATTTGTCAACTCAACAAGGTAAATACCGCAAAAACAGTCTTTAAATCTAAGACTGTTTTTTAATAGAACCGTTCTTTTATTTTTTCAATAAATTTGTAAATTCGGCTACAGGTAATTCCGCATCCCGTAGTAATCTTCTTAAAAGCCCCTTGCCTATTATTTTATGATTAGGAATACTTAATGGATTTCTAGTCTTATCAAAATTGTGGTGCATTCTAATATGGCTTCCTGTTTGTCGGGTTATTCTGTATCCAACCTTTTCAAATACTTTAGTAGCTTGTTTGCCGGAGACAACTGGAAGCTTAGGCATAGACTTGCGTGTTTAAAGTATAAAGTCCAAAATTTTGAGGTTTATAATGTTTAATTATTTCTTGGCTTTCTTCTTCCTCCAGACATAATTCAATTACTTCTTTTATATTGTCTAAAGCCTTTTCAACACTTTTTCCTTGGGTGTAACAACTTTTAAAAATCGGGCATTCTATAAAATAGTAGCCGTCTTCGTTTTTTTGAATAAATACCGGGAATTGATAATTTTTTTTAGCTTTTTTCATAATTTTAACCCTAACCTTATAAATTTATTTACAATTTTGACATTAAATCTTTGAAAAATTATTTTTGATTTTGTTAACTTTAGGCTAAAATACTAAATTTTAACTATTTTGATTATATCAAGAGTGATGAAGAAAGTCAAGGCCTTATACAGGCCTTGTTTATAACCTTAATTTCCAGGGAATAAACACTGCCTCCCAGAAAATACTTTTGTTAAATTTTGATTTTCCTTGTTCGCGGTCAACAAAAGTAATCGGTACTTCTGTAAAACGAGCGCCAGCTTTAATCATTTGATATTTCATTTCAATTTGAAAAGCATAGCCATTAGATTTTATTTGCGATAAATCTATTTTTTTTAAGGTTTTAACATTATAGCCAACAAAGCCCGCAGTTAAATCATTGATAGGAATACCGGTGATAACTTTAGCATATTGGTTAGCATTGCGGCTTAAGAATCGTCGTTTAAAATTCCAGCCCTGGGTTGAGCCGCCAGGGATATAGCGAGAGCCAACAACAAGCTCATGTCCCTGCTCAAGCTTTTCAATAATTTCTGGGATTTTATCAATTGGATGAGAAAAATCCGCGTCCATGGTAATAATAAAATCAGCTGGAATTTCTTTTCGGATGATTTTATTAAAAACATCCAAATAAGCCCGGCCCAAACCTTGTTTTTTTTGGCGGTGGATTACAGTCAGTTGGTGATATTGGCTGGCTATTTCATCAGCGATTTTGCCAGTGCCGTCAGGAGAATTGTCATCAACAATAATAATTTCCAGATTTTTTGTTGGGAGTTTAACTATTTTCTCAATCAAGGGTCTGATGTTGTTTTTTTCGTTGTAGGTGGGGATGATGATATTAATGACATTTTGACGCATAGTTGGTTTATGAGAGATTATGAGGATTAAGGCGATAGTATTTTTTTCCCGCCGTTAGTAATGCTTTGCCGATGATTATTATGGCTAACCCAAGAACAAAGCTAAAAGTAATATATGAGCCAATTAATAAACTTTTTGGTTTAAATCGCATAATTATGTCATAATCACCGCCATTTTCAAAATATATACCGCGAAAAAGTTTATTCACATAATAAATCTTTTTCCCGTTGCCGTTTACGATAGCTTGCCAGCCAGGGTAATTGATTTCACTTAAAAATAAATTGCCCGGCATCTTTGTTGATAAATGAATTTCGATTTTGTTTGGAGAGTAGCTGGTGATAGAGGGCAAATTGGGATCAATGAGCATTAGGTCTGACTCTTTTATTTCTATCAATTTTTTTCCCGGCACGAAGAAAGTGCGAGGTAATCCCTTGGGGTTTGCATATAAATTAGGAAAACCTTCTACACGGACGAGCTCTGGGGAGAGACAGTTATTTTCCCGGCAAAAGACAAACTTAACATTCAAAAGATTTGAGTTTAGCGGCTTCATAGAGAATGTGGGGCGGCTGGAGTTGAATTGGCCACTGGTATATTCTTTGTATGATGATAAGGGCGTTGCCGTCCATGTTTCTATGGTTGAAAATCCATGGACAGCACCGCCATTGCTTGGTATAACATTATTGGTGAGCACTCTAAAGCTACTGGCGTTTTCTTTTTTTAAAAAGTCAATGGCGGGAGAGCTGTCATAAATTTTTTTAGGCGACCACACCCCCATATTAAAATTGAAACCAGCAAGAAATAAATCTAAAAGAAGGATTAAAAATAAATATTTTTTAAATGATCCGTTTAGCAGATTGCCCCATAGGCGGCGTTGAAAGACAAGAAATATAGCATAGAGAAGAAGTAAGAAAATGCCAATACCTTTAATGTTAAACTTTACAAAATTATCGATTGTAGTTGTCCCGACGGGCGACAGTAAGGATATGGTTGATATTAGCAGAAATATTGTAGAAACAAAAATTATTGAAGATAGGAGAATGGCGTGAAAGATTTTTTTTAGGTAGCCAACCAGTTCTTGATTATTTTTGAAGTCGTAGCTCATTATAAAATCATAACCAAAAGCCGTCAGTATGGAAAAAGAAAACAAGTAAAGCAGTAAAAATCTCCCAGGACATCGGAATATTTTCAGTATAGGCAAAAATAAATAAAAAGTTGGGTAAATTATGAAATTACCGCCAAAAGATAGCCCCAAAGTTAGCAAGAGAATAATAGTGAAGAAAATGACTATTTTGTTATTTTTGTGAAAAAAGGCTCCTATCGCGCAAAAAATTAAACCGAGCAGGCCGCAATAGGATGCTGTTTCCCAGAAGTTGCCGGGTAGAAGATAATCATTTAGGGGTCCATAGCCACCAAAAACGCGGGGCGATATGGAGGATAGAATGAATTGAAGCGGTTCTAGCGAATAAGATGTCGCAAATTGATACGAAGAATAGCTCCTTGTTGACAGAGAGACCAATTCTAAAAATGGTAAGAGCTGGATAGCTATTAACCCCGCGGTCAGAAAAATGATAGCGATAGGATTGCGATAAAGGAAAATACTAGCTTTGATTCTATCAACATTAATCGGCGCGCTGCACAAAAAACTTAATGAATTAAAAACAGAGTAAGCGCCCAAAAGGAATATAGTCAAGAAGAAAATTTGCGGGTGGCCAGCCAAAAAGGCGATGGCCAAAAATACGGCGCTTAAAATAATATTTTTAAATGGTTTTTCTTTAAGGCTTTTGTGAAAGAACAGAAAAATTAGTGGTAGCCAAATGATTGTTGAAATAATATTTATATGTACGCAGTGAGCGACGATGGGCAGAGATAGTGCGTAGGTTATAGCCGAAAATAAACTGGCCGGTCGGCTTCTGTGAAAATATTTAGTTAGCGCATAAAGAAATGTTCCCCCCAAAAAGACATGAAAGATGGTCCAAAGCTCAATTAGCCAGGCCGTTCTTGAGACAGCGCCATTAAAAAAAGGAATAATTAATAAATTTAGAGGGTATAAAGACTGAGTTTGGATGTCGGCGAGGAATGGCTGCCCGGCGCCAGAATAAGGATTCCAGAGAGGCAGGACCCCGTCTTTTAGGTTGGTAAAATAAAAGAATTTGTTTGGGACATGGTAAGAAAGAAAGTCATCCCAGAAAAAATAATGTCCAAAAATATTCGGGCTAAAGAATATAAACAAGATAATTGCCAGCAAAAGAATATTAATTAAATCAGCTCTGGAACAGAGTGTATTTTTAATTACTTTTCTCATAATGATTTTCTGTATAGCCCTATATAATATATGCGGCAATGAATTTTTGCATCTGCTATTTTTTTAAAACCAGACGGTTCCAATATGCCCTTTAAGTTTTTTGACCGGAATTTACTCACATGAGCTTCATTCCAATATTTGCCTCTCATTTTTGTCCAAAAAAACCAGACAAATTTAAAAAGCAAGTTTTCGTTTGGTATACCTACCAATAAATAGCCGCCCGGCTTTAAGACTCGCGCGCTTTCACTCACGGCACAATTATAATTAGGCAAATGCTCAAGCACATCCAGCGTCGTAACCAAATCAAAATTTTGATCCGGAAACGGCAATCCGTTTTGAATATCCCCGCACAAGAAATTCAAGTCAGGATGCTGGTTCTTAGCGTGCTGAATTACTTTCTCAGAGATATCCATCCCAAAGCCGTTTGCCTTGGTGATTTTTTTTATTTTGTCCGTAAATATGCCGCTATGACAGCCAAGGTCTAAAAAATTGTTTATTTTAAGGGGAGAGAGGATTCTGCTTATATGCGAGAATCTTTTTGAATGGAAATACTTTTGGAGAAAACTTTTTTGAAGACCTTGCTCATAATAATCAACAGGCACATTGTTATGGATCTGGTTTAGTTTGCTCGAGTTCATTTTTATGGAGATTATTTTGCTAATATTAGCTAAAATTTATTAAATAAATTTGAATTCACACTTGACATAAAACAAGAGTTATGATATGATGTACAAATATGAAAATATATAATAGAAAAAAATTAATATTTTATACTCTGCTAATTTCTTTGATTTTTAGCAGTATTTGGCATCACGCCCTTCCCGTATATGCGGACTACTATATTCCGGATTCAGAAGTTCTTAAGGAAACTAAGTTAGACTCTGCAATTTTAAAACTAAGTTATAATGATGGAATTCAGTGCCTCATTAATGAGAGTTTAGTAATTAACGCATTAGAAGAGTATCACGCAAGCCACTATTGGGACAGAAAGATTGATGTTTATAAATATTTCAAAGAAGGTGAAAATTTAATCGCTTGCCATGTTTCTAACGGCGATGAAAATCGGGGAACGGGTGGCGGTAATTTTGATGCTGAGCTTATTTTAAACGGTGAGGAGATAATTAAGCGGGGCGATACAACAGAAGCTTGCGCCAGAATCACAAATGTTATGTGGAGATTCTATGGTGAAAAAGGGTCAACATCCTACCCGCCCAAAGATGGGGACAGAGACACTTGGTATCAGTTCGGATATAATGATGATGACTGGAAATATGGCGTAGCTCCTTTTGGCACCGGTGATAATAAACCGAGGTGTACTAGCAGTGTTTTGATAGAGGCCCCTGATAATGCCTGGTTTAGAAAAAAGTTTTTTTTAAACGCCGAGCAGTTGGGCATCACCCCAACCGTGTTCCCGGAATTTAAGCAAGCATTTCTTGGGGCTTATCCCACCCCCACTATTATTAGCGTCGCCGAAAACCGAGACATCAACCAAAATCCAAAAGATGTTTATTATACCAAATATCCCACCCCAATATTTACTGGTCTTACAAAATACGGGAGCAATGTAAAAATTTATATTGATGATAAGTTTATTGACTATGCTCAAGTTCAACACGGTGAAAAGTCCGGCACAGCAAATTTTTTCTATTGGTACCGAAACTATCTGCCTGAAGGCAAACACACCATGTATGCGATTACTGAAAATCCTTTAAGTAAGTTTACATCTCCACCTTCAGCCGAGGTTACTTTTGAAGTGGTAACTATGCCGAGCCCAACTATTTTAAGCCTGGGTGAAAACAGCAAAGTTGATATGACCCAAGTTTATATTACCAGCTATAAAACTCCTTTGATTACTGGTATTTCTCCTTACGGCCAAGAACTAAAAATATATATTGATAACGAATATGTTGGCAAAGCCGCGGTTCAAGAAGGAGAAAAAACCGGTATCAGTAATTTTTACATTATGCCGCGATTGAGCCCCGGCAGACATACGGTTGTGGCCACTGCCTATGATCCCCAATTAGATCTAGAGTCAATCGCCAGGCAGGTGATTACTTTTGAAGTGAGGTGAGGGTTAATGATATAGTTTTGCAGATTAAAGGTACCTGGTGTTTTATCGGGTGTTTTTTGGTTTAAGGTCAAACAAGAAACAAGGACACAAGATACAAGTTACAAAAAAATTTCAAGATACAAATTTTCAAATTCCAAACCGTTTGTATTTTGGAGTTTGAAATTTGGAATTTTTTTGTACCCTTGTTTCTTGTATCTTGTATCCTTGTACTCTCATTTTTCAATTCACAATCCGAAAAATATGCGCCTCCTCATCCTCGTAAACCGACTCAAATCCATCTTGGTGTTTTAGAACTTTTTCAAAATCCCCGTATCTTTTTTTAGTCAGAATCACATACTCACTGTTAAACCAGGTTTTGATTTTATAAGCCAAACCTATCGTATCTTTGCCGCTGGTAATATCCCGGTGGAGTTCGTACAAATAACTATCATAAGCATACATAAAAGTAGGATCTAAGCCCACCAGATAATAATTGTGATGATTATGAAAGAAAAGCATGGGCGACTCGTCCCAGCAAGTATGAAAAACAATGGAGTTCTTGGGGGTATTTTTTTCAAGCCAAGCCGAGGCGTTCTGAAGATAATAAAGCGCGAAATTTTTGTTAAGACTGGTTCTAACTGAAGTCAGTTGAGCGGTAAAGCTAACCCCGCATATAAATATGGCCGTGATAACATAGCCGCTAATCAGAATTGTTGTTAAAGGGTTGGGGAAAATAAAAAATTTTTTAATTCTGGCGAGCAAATCTTGCCAGTTAAAACGTTGGCTGGAAAAAGGATTGACAGCAAAGGAGAAGCCAGAGAACATAAGAGCCAGGGGCGCAAAATATTCAATTTGTTTTGATGAACGCAAGGCGAGAATTAAAAACAGCCCGGAAAGCAGAAAAAGGGTCCAATTTTTTCTTGCTTGGAGTTTGATGTTATAAAGAAACCAAGCGCAGGCGATCACCCAAAGCACAAGAATTAAAATGTTCTGTAAGAGAAAATCGCTAAAATTTGGCGCATACCATTCTGCCCCAAGATTAATGGCGCCCTTTTTGTTGACTACTGCTATTTGGAAAATTTGAATCCAATAGAAATTTAGATTCTCCGGAAAGTAAGGATTAATGATAATGCCAGCAGCTATCCCAGCTAAAATAATTAACATCAGTTTGATATGCGGCCAAGCAAATGTTGAAACAAAAAAACAGCGAAGAAGCGACAGAAGATTCCTTTTAGACGAAGCCAACATTTGCTGAATCACTTCTGCCAATACATAAGAACCGCCAATAAAAAGCATTAAAATCCAGCCTCCATAAGTCCAAACATAAAGAAAGGCCACTAGAAACATTAACCAATATTTGCGTTTGAGAATTACATATAAGCTTAAGAAGAACATTATTAAGGCCAGGGGCTGGGCTTTAATAAGAGAGATTCTGAATATAAAACCGGCAGAAGTATAAAGCAAAGCAGTAAGAGCGAGCGGCCGCTTAATCTTGAATCGTTTTAAAAGCCAAAAAAGAAAAGTAATGAGCGCGGCATCTAAGATAACAGTTAAAAATTTACTGCTGGTTATCGGATCCAGATAGTTCATCAAAGGCGTCATTAAAAGGTGGTAAATCAAATGATGGTCAGCGAAATTTTGTCTAAGGGTGGTGTGGTACAGCCAGGGGAAACCCTTAAAAATCGGCCACTCTCCCTGCTCCAGCTTTTCTTGCATCAGCATTGCCACCTTGATGTGATAAAACGAGTCCGGGTCAGCCAGGGTCGGGGTGGCCTGCAGCCAGGTAAAAATTAAAAAAGAAACCGTAAATAGGACAATGTATGTCCGATACGGCCTCCGTTTAAAAAAGTCTTTTATGCGAGAATAGGTTATACTCATAGAATGTAACTTATAGTAACTCATTGTAACTCAATAGTAATACCGTTGTAACTCAATAGTAATACAATAATAACTCAATTGTATTACTACTGTATTACGCGACCCCGGCCGCAGCCGGGGGAGCATATTACTAAACATTGCTAATTTGTAATAATGTTCAAAGATGAGATAATTATGTCATTGACTCAATTGTTGCTTAAAGAAGTCCACCCACGGTATCGGACCCGGATTAACGTTGTTAAGCATTGCCAAATAAAACGCGGTGTAGCTGCCCAAGGATAAGACCTCAAATGATTGTTCAAGTTTTTCTTTTGCCTGGACAGCATATTCCAAATAAGCGATTTTATTGTTCTTAACTACATCTTTAGTAATCTCAAAACGTTTTTGAACTCGCGGTTCGTAAAGTTCAGAATTTATAAAAACAAATATTAAATCTTTTTTATTGGATTTAGGAAATTTGAGTCCTTCCATCAAGTGATGATTGAGCTCTGGAATCACAAACCAGCTTGCGAAGTTTTTAGAGTTTTCATTAATCTGGTTAGCAAAAGCGTGAACATTGCCAGCCAACAATCCAGCAGCAACCAAAATCACCAACCTGCCTTGTGATTCTTTAGCTATTAGCTTGGCCGGATTATCTTTATTATTGCTGATGCCAAAGGTTTTGTTCAATTTTTGGAGGCAGTCCTGAACATTTTTTATTTGAGAGTCAGCAATTTTTATGATTCCGCATTTGTTTAAGAGCGCTAGTTGGCCGATTACAGAATAAGCAACAGCAATTCTTGGCTGGTTGCAAATGTTGTGTCGGGCCTCAAACGCGTACCCGGGAATTTTGTTTTTCTGCATCATCTGGCTTAACTCACCCCCGGTAGTAATCGCCATAATTTTAGCGCCCCGTTTTTTGGCCTCCGCATAACTTCCAATCGGCTCCTCGGTATTTCCGGAAAAACTGGAAATTAAATACAAAGTGTTCTTATTTAAATAATTCGGAACTTGATAATCATTTATTACTTCAAAAGGAATTTTTATTTCATTATTATATAATGATTTTATAACATGACCGCCAAGCCCGGAGCCGCCCATGCCATTAATTACCAGATTTTTTACTTTTTTGTAAGCAACCGGGATTTTAATGCTTTTAGTTTCTTCCCAAGCCTGTTCAACTTGTTTATCAAAAAGCATAATGGAGCCCAGCACGTTGCTCTTGTCTAGGGTATTGATTTTTTTAGGGTTGGATAAGGTGTTCATGGGTTTGATTGTTAAATTGTGTTATGTTTCATTGTCCAATTGTTCGATTGCTTTACTTTTTAACAATTGGACAATCGAACAATCGAGCAATGAAGTAGTTTTCATTGTAAGTATAGCAAATTGTCGTCTTTCTGTCACCTGTCCTGCACTAACGAAGTTTGGTGCAGGATTTTTATCGTCCACATTTCATTAACAGCTATGTATTGATTTTTAGTCCTTGTCTTGGTATAGTAAAGACAAACAAAAAATAGATAAACGTAATGATTTTTTAGAAGAAACCAAAGAGATTGCTAACATTTTTGCCTCAAGTATTATTATTATGAAAGGCAGAAAGAAGCAATTTTTGAGTTTTTTAGTTTGTGTTTTTGTTTTTTTATATTTGATTTTTTATATTGCGAAGCATGTCTGGACACTCAAAATGGGCGCAAATTCATCGTCAAAAGGGCGTTGCGGATCAAAAACGCGGCATGATTTTTACCAAATTGGGTCGGGCAATTACCATTGCTGCCAGAGAAGGCGGCGGTGATCCTGATTCAAATTTTAAACTCCGTTTAGCGATTGACAGAGCGAAACAAGCCAATATGCCCAAGGATAATATTGAACGCGCTATTAAACATGGCACTGGCGAGGGCAGTGAAGAGACGATTAAAGAAGTCACTTATGAAGCGTTTAGCCCAGAGGGCGTAGCTTTAATCATCAAAATTTTAACTGATAATAAAAACCGCGCTCTTTCCAATGTGAAAAATATTATGAATAAGCTTGGCGGAAAGATGGCTGGCGCTAATTCAGTAGCTTGGATGTTTGAACAAAAAGGGGTGATTAGAATTGTGAATATAGAATCTGGAATCTCGAATTTGGAAAAATTTCAATTAGACCTAATTGAGATTGGGGCTCAAGATTTTGAAAGAGAGGATGGGGATTTAGTCATTTATACTTCAATTGATGATTTGCAAAAAGTCAAGGAAGACCTAGAAAAGCAGACTATCAAGGTGGATTGTGCAGAAGTGGAATTTGTGCCTAAAAAAGATAATCTTGCAAAAGTCAGCGATAAGGAGAAAGTTGGGAGGCTGGTTGAGGCACTGGAAGACGATGAGGACGTGGAGGCAGTGTTTACTAATATGAGATGATTGTTCGATTGCTCCATTGTTCGATTGTTGGGTGGGGTATTTAGCAATTGGACAATCGAACAATTGGACAATCGAGCAGCGAGATTACCGTTTTACAAATTAAAAGATTTTATTTTAGCAAATGACCAAACAAAACAAGAAGACTATAATCCTCGGCATTGATCCCGGCATTGCCACTACTGGCTGGGGGGTTATTAGAACAGAAAAAAATGATGTTAAATTAGTTAACTATGGATGTATTATTACTTCTTCTAAAACAGCGTTTTCCGAACGATTGAACCTGATTCATAAAAAATTAAAACAGATTATTAAAAAACACAAGCCAACAAAAGCGGCTGTTGAAGAACTTTTTTTTGCCAAGAATGTTAAGACTGCCCTGAAAGTCGGGGAAGCGCGTGGTGTTATTCTGCTAACCGCCATTCAAACAAATCTGATGATAGAAGAGTTCACGCCCTTGCAGGTAAAACAGGCGCTTTGCGCTTACGGCCGGGCCGAGAAGGCACAAGTTCAAAAAATGGTTAAATTGCGATTAAACCTCAAAGATATTCCCAAGCCCGATGATGCGGCAGATGCGTTGGCAGTGGCGATTTGTTGCGCGCAGACCATTCCGGTGTCATTGCGAGCGACTGTAAGATGTGCCAAGTCAGAATGACCCTGATGAAAGAATGACAAGATAGACAGTAAAGACAAAAAAGAGCGAAGCAATCCCGTCGCAGACCCTGAACTTGTTGAAAGGGCGTGAATCCTGTAGACGAAACCACTCGCGATTCATGTCCACAGGATAGCCTCATTCGCCCAAGCATAAATGCTAGGGCTAGTGGAGTTGACGAAAGCCCCATGAATGGGGCTGGAAAAAAAGACGCTGTTGCCAGTAGCCCTGTTCACAGGGCTTTAGAAGATAAAGACATAGCCCTGGCATTTATGCCTGGGCGGGGGGAACCCGAGGACGAGGAACCCCTCACGTTCCACAGTAAATCACACGGGATTGCTTCGCTCACATGGTTCCCACTCTTAACCTTGCTTGACAGTCGCCTTGGCATTTCTTGTATAGCAAATCCTACAGTCGCTCGCCCAGAACCTAAGCTTAGCGCATGGTTCAGGGCTTGCAATGACAACTTCTTCTACGATTACTCGCAAACAGCGGGGTCCCCGCAAGGTATAACTTTTAATATTTTTTTATGAAACCATTAAAAATAGTCAGTATCGCCGCAGAAACCGCGCCTTTTTCCAAGGCCGGCGGCCTTGGCGATGTGGCCAGAAGCTTACCTAAAGCTTTAAAAAGATTGGGCAATGAAGTGATTGCCATTACCCCGCTTCATGGCGTGGTCAATAAGAAAGAACACGAGTTAAAGAAAATTGCTAATGATGTAACGGTTCAGTTTGATGAAAAAACCATTTTAAAATTTGATCTTTGGAAGGGCTACTTGATGCGGGGCTTGCCCATTTATTTTATTGACAGGGTAGAATATTTTTCTAGCAAAAAAACCATCTATGGCTCTAAAAGAAATAATGAAAGATGGTATTTTTTTGATAGATGCGTTTTGGAAGTTTTAAAAATGATAAAGTTTAAGCCAGACATAATCCAATGCCATGATTGGCACACCGGATTGGTATTTAATTTTTTAAAAAAACATTATAAGGATGATGAATTTTTTAAGGATACCGCGGCAATATTTACTATACATAACTTGGTCTTCCAAATGGAAACAGGCCATGGCCACCATCGCAGGGAGGACGATGGAAATTCCCGATTGCCGTCAATCAAAGAAGAGATTGGAGTTCGAAGCATTAATCTTGCTAAACGAGGCATTATTTACGCTGATTTAATTAATACTGTCAGTGAAAAATACGCAGAAGAGATTTTGACCAAAGAGTTTGGTGAAGATTTGCATCGAATCCTTCAAAATCGCAAAGATAAAATTCTCGGTATTGTTAATGGCATTGATTACAATGTTTTCAATCCCCAGAAAGATCCAGCCTTGGTAAAAAGATATAACGAAAAATCAATTGATAAAAAAATGGAAAATAAACTTGCCCTCCAAAAATCATTTAAACTGCCCCAAAATCCAAATGTTCCGCTTCTCGGCATGGTAACGCGAATCACAGAGCAAAAAGGCTTTGACTTGTTTATGGAAATTGCCGACCATCTCCTGCGGCTTGATCTCCAATTTGTTATTACTGGCTCTGGCGGTGATAAATATGAGAGATTCTTTAAAAAATTGCAAAAGCAATATCCTAAAAAAGCAGGCATTCATCTTAAGTTTGATATAAAAAAAGCCTCGCAAATTTATGCTGGCAGTGATATATTCTTGATGCCCTCGCGTTTTGAACCCTGCGGCCTGGGTCAGTTAATTAGCATGCGCTATGGCTCTATTCCCGTGGTCCGAGCCACTGGCGGACTTGTTGATACTGTTGAAGATTTTAATCCGCGAACAAAACAAGGAAATGGTTTTGTGTTTAAAGGTTATGACTCAATAGAATTTCTTATTGCTGTTACTCGAGCCCTGGAAAATTACCATCATAAAACTTGCTGGCGCGGTTTGGTTAAAAGGGCAATGAAAATTTCACATTCCTGGGAGATCCCGGCTGAAAAATATTTGGAGTTATTTAAAAAAGCGATTAAATTACACAACAAATTACACAACAAAGAGAGTAATAAAAACAATAACAATCATAAATCTAAATAAATGAAAACTGCAAATCCCAACAATTTTTTAGATCCGCAATTCATGAGTGAGTATTTTGCTAACCAAGTCACAGGTGCTGAATACAAAGACGTCAACTGGAAAAACGTTAGAATCACCCCAATCAAAGAAGATATTGGAAAATTTTATCATTTAGTGATTCGCTATGATGTCCAAGGAATAAAACAACCAATTTTTTGTACGGCTAATGCTAAAGAAGATCGCGAGCATGCTTACCAAGCCTTAACATTTATTGATGACCAATCTTTTTTTAAAGGCAAGCTAGCCAGCCTGAAGCCATTGTTTTACGATCCTGAATTTAAAGCCATGTTTTATCTGGGCATTGACGGCAAGGCGCTTTTGGATTATATCAAAGACGAGCCCGAGAAAGTCGAAAGTTTAATCAAGCTGGTGGCGGACTGGTTGACTGAACTTCATCAAATAAAAGCTGATATAACAAAACACACTTTCAACCCCTTGAGCGTTCGCATTGAAACTATAGCGCCAGGATCTAGGGTGTATCTTGAAAAGATTAAGAAATCCTATCCTGGTAATTTTCTTGATTTTAAGAAAATATTTGCTGAAATTAATATTTTTGACGAACGGAATTTAAGAAAGAACAGGCAATGCCTTATTCATGGAGATTTGCATCCGGAAAATGTCGTGATTAACGCCCATGATGAGTCAGAAATAACAATTATTGACTACACTGACATTTGCGTGGCTGACTTCGCTCGGGATTTGGGAAATTTCCTCCAGCAGTTTGAATATATGACCAGTCGCTATAATCAAGAACTTAGCCAGAATATGGCTAGTTTGCAAAAATCTTTTCTTAATGAATATTTAAATAAGCGCGATTTAGAGCTATATGATGAGTTGAGAAGAAGAATCAGCATGTATATGGCTTGGACCGCTTTCCGGAGCGCGACCTTCTTTTTGACTAAAGGGTTTGCGGAGAGGGAAGAAGCAGAAAAATTAATTAAACGCATACCAGAATATATTGATATGGCTAATAATAATACTTTACCATTTTAATAATAGAAATATTATTATGAAAATTCTTTATCTTTACGATTTTCCGCTCTGGGGCAATGGCAGCGCGAATTATTTGAGAAATCTTGTCACCCAGCTCTCTAAGCGGCACGAAATTG
The DNA here is from genome assembly GCA_018896645.1 of Patescibacteria group bacterium. Taxonomy (NCBI): domain Bacteria; species Patescibacteria group bacterium. Next base: position 15,153 of record JAHIMF010000020.1, read on the forward strand.
CCGTCCTTGCCCCGGACCAAAGACAATTAGAACCCAATGTCAAACGTTATATAGTTAAACTGCCGTTTCCTTGCCCGGTCTATTTTGGCCATCCCGAACTTCCCAATTCTAAAAAATATTCCGAACTAACCGGCGTTGAACTCACCAAATTATACAAGGCCTATCTCGCGGCCAGCGTCCGCGCCGCGGTTTCCTTCAAACCGGATATTATTCACACGAATCATTTTGGCCTGCTTACCTGGGTGGCCAGTTATATCCGCTCAATTTTTAATGTCAATTTTATCGCCACCACTCATGGCAGCTGCCTTAAACATATTGAAACCAACCGCCGCAATATTCCCCTAACCCGTAATTCTCTTTATGATGCCAAGGCCATAACCACTATCTCCAGCCATAACAAACAATGGATGCTAAAACTCCTTGGCAAAGATTTGCGTCACCGCACTAAAGTTATTCCCGGCGGCTTAAATTTTAAAAAATTTTCCGTCAACTGCTCCACTGCCCGATTAGACGAAAAATATAATCTTGTGAACGAAAATGTTGCTTTGTTTGTGGGTCGGTTAACCAAAGAAAAAGGCGTTGAATATCTTATTCGCGCCGCCGATAAAATTGACGGCCAAATTTTTATTATCGGCGATGGCCCGGAAAAAGCTAACATGGAAAAACTCAACCAAGATCTAAATAATGTCAATGTTCGCTTTCTGGGCTACTTTGACAAAAGCAAAGCCGAGGAACTCAAAGAATTTTATGCCCGCGCCGATGTCTTTGTTGCTCCTTCTGTTTGCCATGAGGCCTTAGGCCTAGTTATTTTGGAGGCAATGTCTTATGCCACTCCCACTGTTGCCACGCGCAAAGGCGGCATTCCTCTGGCTGTCAAAAACGGAAAAACCGGCCTCTTTGTTAAAACCCGCAACGTTGAAGATATTGCCCTTAAAGTCAACCAACTCTTTAAGGATGATAACTTGAGAAAAAAAATGGGCATTGAAGCCAAAGCTCTTGTTGAAAAAAAATTCACTTGGGAAAACATCGCTTTAGGGTACGAAAAAATTTATAAAAACATCATCACCGGCAACGGCAACGGACACAGCGGCAAAAAAATCGTTTCTGGTTCCCCGGCAAAATCTCAAAAAAACCCCAAGAAGTACCTGCCAAAGTCAGTTATAAAATCGCAAATTAAAATCGCTAAAAAGATAACTAAAAAAATATGACCAAAGAAAAAATGAGCCAAAAGAAAGTAAAAAAGCCTTTGCATATCGCTATAATGAGCACTAACTTGCTTCCAACTCCTCCTCTTGGGCAAAAAACGATTTACGCGCCGCTTTGGTTGACTTCACAGTTAGCCGATAGTTTGGTAGAGCGGGGACATAAAGTTTTTCTGTTTGGCTCTTCTGATTCTAAAACCAAAGGAACCTTGATTTCTTTGGGACTACCCTCAATGGTCAAAAATAAAGAATGGGGCAATGCTTATAAAAAATTAACTGAAATAGGAAAACAAGCAAGCACCGAAAACCATGGTTTGACTTGGGCTATAAAATGGAAGGAAGTTTTACGAGAGCATTATGAATTGCTTTTAGCTTCAAAACTTTTCCAAATGGCGAATACTGGCGCTTTTGACATCATTCAATTTCACGCCCCGCCCAGAGTTTTACAATTTGTTCCGTTTGCAAAAACTCCAGTTGTGGCAACTATTCACGACACTTTTCCCCATCCACTTGAAAGTTACGCCAATAAAATAATTTATGGTGCTCTGGATAAATATTGTTCTAAAAACCTTTATTTTATAAGTGTTTCTAATGTTCAAAGAAAACCTTTGCCAAATATAAATTATGCGGCCACGGTTCATCATGGCATAGATGTTAAAAAATTTAGTTTTAGTAATCAGAGAGGTGAATACTTAGCTTTTGCTGGTCGGATTGTACCCCAAAAAGGAATCCATATTGCCATGGATGTTGCTAAAAAAACAGGCAGAAAAATAAAAATTGCTGGCTCCATTCCTCCAGAATCTACATATTATTGGGAACAGGAAATTAAGCCCCGCCTTTCAGCTAACGCTACTTACGAAGGCATGCTTTCCCCAAAACAAATGATTTCATTTTATCAAAAAGCCGAAGCATTAATGATGCCGATTATGTTGGATGAATCTTTTGGCTTGGTGATGGTTGAGGCCATGGCCTGCGGCACCCCGGTTATTGGTTTTAAAAGAAGTACTGTTCCCGAATTAGTTAAACACAAAAAAACCGGTTATGTGGTAAGAGATGAAAAAGAGATGATTGCAGCAGTTAAAAATCTTGATAAAATAAAAAGAGATGATTGTAGAAAGTGGGTGGAAAAAAACTTTTCCCTTGAATCGATGGTAGAAAATTATGAAAAAGTTTATTATAAAATAATTGCAAAAATAAAAGGAAATAAATTATGAAAAAATTAAAAATTGCTTTATTTTGTTACACTCATGATACCGTACCGCCCAAGACTAATATTATCAGTGCACCTCTTTGGCTTGTTTATTATCTTGCTAATAGTTTAACAAATAAAGGGCACAAGGTAACACTTTTTGCCATTCCGGGCTCAGAGACAAAGGCCAAACTAGTAGCTAAAGCAATGACTAACTGGCCTAAAAATAAATATGTTAGAGAGTTAAAACAAAGAGGGATGTTTGGTGAATATGCTCGTCGCTTTGTTATGAACGACCAAGCTTGTTTATTAGACATTTTTCTTAATAAAAATAAATTTGATATCTTACACGCCAATACCGAATTAGCCCTCCCTCTGGCTGCTCTTTCTCCTGAACTTCCAATTTTGGTCACTTATCATAGTCCTTTTGACCCTCATTATAATGAACTTTTCCACTATTATAAAAAGAATTTTTCTAATATATTTATAAATTCTTTAAGTAAAGCCCATGCTAACCAAGCCCCGGACATATCTTTTGACTTTATCGTCCACAACGGCATTGATATCAATCAATTCACTTTCAATAAAAATCCAAAAAACTTTTTATTATTCTGCGGTCGCATTAATTTCAACAAAGGCGCAGATATAGCCATCCAAGTGGCCAAAAAAGCCCAAAAACCTTTAAAAATCATTGGTCAAAAATTCTATTCAAGCCCCAAAACCGTAAAATTCTGGGATACAAAAATCGCGCCGCATTTAAACAAAAAAATTCAATATCTTGGTTTTACTCCTTACCAAAAAGTAAAAAAACATTATCAAAACGCCAAAGCCCTGCTTTTCTTAAATCGCTGGAAAGAGGCCTTTGGCCTGGTAATGATTGAAGCCATGGCTTGCGGCACCCCGGTAATTGCTATTCCCCGCGGCGCCGTGCCCGAAGTCGTCAAAGATGGTGTCACTGGCTTTCTGGTCAAAAACCAAAGAGAAGCCGTCAAAGCCGTTAAAAAAATTTACTCAATGCCCAAAGAGGAGTATCTTGCAATGCGCCACGCCTGCCGCCAGCATGTTGAGGAAAATTTTACGATTGAAAAAATGGTGGATAATTACGAAAAAGCGTATTATAAAATAGTTAAAGATTTTAAATCACCGATAAAACGCTAACTCATTCCCAAACTAAATTTTTATGACCATTGTAGTTTTAGGAGGCGGAATAAATATCAAAAACCAACTGCCCCAACAAGTCAAAAAGCGGCTAAATAAAGCAACAGAAATTTTTAAAAAACACAAGAAAGCCAATATTCTTGTTTGCGGCAAACACAGCTTTTTATATCCTAAAGATAAGGCCCCATTAAAAATTGAAGCCGAGGCAATGAGGGATTATCTTTTAACTCTTGGCCTCCCGCCTAAACGCATATACTTGGAAATTAAATCCCAAGACACGATTGGCAATGCCTACTATGCCAAGAAACTTTATTTTATCCCCAGAAAAGAAAAAAGCGCTCTAGTTATTACTTCACAATTTCACTTAGAGCGGACAAAATTCATCTTCAAAAAAATATTCGGAACCCGCTACCAACTTAAATTTGTCTCAATCCGCCCCTCCACTAAAAATAAAGACGCGGAGAAAGTGGCAGAAAGGCAGAAAGAACTTCTCGCGAAAACAAAGGAGCTTTTATCAGGAATGAAATCCGGAAATCATAATTTTTTAAAAGGGAAATTATATAAATTAAAATATTATCAAGATAAAAGGCCTGGCTGGGTGATAAAATTTGCAACCCAGGGGAAATAGCCATATCTAAACTAAAATTCTCTATTCATAGAATGCCAATAACAATAAAAATCAACTATTTAACCATTCAATCCATATAATTATGCCAGAAAAAATTTCAGTCCTCCCTCCCCGCGAGGAAGAAGGCGAAAAAGAAACTCCGCAAGAATCAAAAGAACTTCAGCCAGAAGATAGGGAATCAAAAGAAAAAGAACCGCATTATGATGCGGCTATTGTTTTTGGTTTTGGAGTTCTCTCCCCAGAAAATCAAAAAACCCCAGACGAAAAAAAATGGCAATTAAGCTTTGGGGCTCGTCTGCGTCTGGATGCGGCTGTTGCGTTATACAAAATGGGACAGGTGCGAGAAATTTTTGTGTCTGAGGGCGGCAAAGGCGCGGAAACCATGAAAAAATATCTAATTGAATATTGGGGACTGCCAGATGGTGTTGTTAAAGAAGAAGCCCATGCGACTAATACTTTAGAAAACTTCGCCCATACAATAAATATGCTTGACGGAGAAAAAGAAAAAGCTGAAACTACTGGTGAACCAGAGGATTATAAATACGGCAATTTAGCTTTTATTAGTAGCGGCTTTCACACCGAACGTATCAAGCAGTTAGCTAGACTTTTTGAGTTTGAAGGCAATACTGTCTCAGCTGAAGAAATGATAAAGCACGCAGTCAGAAGTGATGTGGAAGATTTTAAAGAAAAAACACTTGAACATGCTGAATTTGAGCAAGACGAAGAAACCGATAAAAAAGTTTGGAAACCCACTGAACATAATCCAAAAGAAACTGGTTTTAATTTTGGCGAAATGAAAAGCCGCGCTTATGATCCTAATCGGCCCCAGTATCAAGAATGGTTACAGGCCGAAGACAAGTGGGTCCTACCCATTATAAAACACGGCTGGGAAGATTATTTTTTACAGAATATTGCCATTGTTAATCCTGCGAGATTACGCGACATGATTGCTGACAATAAGAATATTCAAAAATTTATTCTTAAAAATGGGGATTTAACAAAATTTCTTCAGGAAAAAGGAATTGATACTGATGAAAAAGAGTTAAGTGAAAATATTCGGGCAATGGGTGATGATGATATGGAAGAATTTCGCAAACAACTAAGACAAATAGATAGATTAAAGTCGCCAATATTCAAAGCCAAGAGGGAAGAAATAGAAAAACAATGGCGAGAATACTTTGAAACCCAAGACTAATAATCATTTTTTCATTTTTAAGTTTGTGTTTTTTATTTTTTATTTTTAATATTTCATTTTTTAATGACCCCACAATTCTCAAAAATCAACTCCCTTCAAACCCGCCGCGTCAAAATTCCCGTGGCGCCCCAGGTTTCAATTTCTCCGAAAAAGCCCGAAATCCGCAAAGATTATTTCCTAGATCGTTATGTGATTATAACTCCGGCCCGGGCGGCTCGGCCTCATGATGTTAGAGAAGAGGCCGTGATTCATACTGGCGGCGGTTGTGTGTTTTGCGGCGAAGGATTAAAAAAACAAAAAAGCAAGAAAGACTATTTTAGCGGACAGGAAAAAATAATTGCGATTGCCAATAAATACCCAGCCGTAACCCAAGATAACCCCAAGGCCTATGGGGTTCATGAAGTAATTATTGATACTGTTGAGCACGGCAAAGAAACCGGCGACCTGCCAACAAAACAAATTCAAAATTTGATTGATGTTTATGCGGGCAGGACCTGTGAGATTTCCAAAGATAAAAAAATTGAATATATTTTAGTGTTTAAAAATTCCGGCGGTAAGGCCGGAGCTTCTATTTTTCACGCGCATTCCCAGGTCTTTGCCACTAAAATTCTGCCGCCCGATGTTATGGAAGAATTAAGCGAGGCCCATAGATATCAGGTTAAACACGGAATTTGTCCTTATTGTAAAATTATTAAAGACGAAGAAAAAAGTCCGCGCAAAATTTATGCAGACAAAAACGTTGTCGCCATTACTCCCTATGCGTCCCAATTCCACTATGAAGCCTGGGTTTTTCCGCGCCGGCATCTTGATAACATTACTTTATTGACTGAACCAGAACGAAATTCTTTTGCCAAGTCCCTAAAACTGATTTTATCAAAATTAAACTCTATTAATCTATCTTACAACTTTTTTCTTCATGATGTTGTCCAAGACAAAAACCAGCATTTTTATTTAAAAATCCAGCCGAGAGAATCTATTTTTGCGGGGTTGGAATTGGGCAGCGGGATGGTGATTAATTCCATTGAGCCGGAGGTGGCGGC
>JAHIMF010000021.1 GCA_018896645.1 Patescibacteria group bacterium
CTCAAGTTAAAGAATTTCAAGAACTCCCAATTTACCCTTCTGTCACCCGCGACTTAGCAATCATCACAAGCCAGGGCATAATGTATTCTGATATTGCCGAAGTTATAAATACCATTAGTCCACTCATTATTCAAGTTGACCTTTTTGATGTGTATACTGGCAAAAATATTGGTGAGAATAAACGATCTCTTGCTTTTCATATCATCTTCCGCGCTCCAGACAGAACACTAGAATCCAAAGAAGTGGATAAGATTTTTGAGCAGGTCGTGAAGAGGTTGGAGCAGAAATTTGGGGCGAAAATAAGAGATTAGTCATTAGGGATGAGTCATGAGTCATTAGGGTTTTTCCAAAAAGAAAAAAGCAGGTGCTTGTTTAAATTCAAGCCCTGCTTTAAAGTTAGACGACATATTATATACTGCGATTCAAGAACTCTCCAAACTTTTTGGCTTCAGATTTCAAACCCTCTATTAGGCCGTCTGCCAGTCCGATATGATAAGCCCTATTCATTTCTCGTTGGAACATTTTCTCCCAACTTGTTATAACATCAGGTATCTCAACTTCTACTTCTTTCTTGCAATCTCCATCGCCAAGAGTGACTGTGAATTTCATGATTTTTCCCTCCTTTTTTGAGTTGTTTATGAAGGACAGTTACTCCTCCAGAATCACGATTTTTTTCACCTTATCACACCCCTTTTCCCTTGTCAACCATTAAAATTTTTGCTAAAATATAGATAGGTCAAAAGCCCATCTTTTTTAGTTAATAAATTAATAAACGCAATAAATTAATAAATTGTTAAGATGACAGATGTTAAATGATAAATGGATAAATTTTAAGCACACCTATGTCAAACAAAGCTAAAACGCCAGAATACTCCGCCAAACAAATCACCGTGCTTGAGGGTCTAGAGCCGGTTCGCAAGCGTCCAGCCATGTATATTGGCAACACCGCCAAAGAAGGCCTTCATCACCTTGTTTGGGAGGTTGTTGATAATGGCATTGATGAAGCCATGGCTGGTTTTTGTACTGAAATCGTGGTTACTCTATTGCCAGATTCCACGGTGCAGGTAACAGACAATGGTCGCGGTATTCCCGTTGATATTCATAAACAAACCAAAGTTTCGGCCCTGGAAGTTGTCATGACAAAACTTCATGCGGGTGGTAAATTTGGCCAGGGCGGTTATAAAGTTTCCGGTGGTTTACATGGCGTAGGCGTGAGCGTGGTTAATGCTTTAAGCGAATATATGCGGGCCGAGGTGAGGCGGGACGGCAAACTATACGCGCAAGAATACAGATACGGCAAACCACTAAAAAAAGTTAAAGCTGTTGGCAAAGCCAGGGGCACCGGCACAACTATTATTTTTAAACCTGATTCAAAGACTTTTTCGGTTTTAGAATTTGATTTTAGTTGTATTCTAGACCATCTTCGCCAGCAGGCATATCTTACCAAGGGCGTAAAAATCATCATTAATGATGAGCGCAGTGATGATGAGAAATCTTATACTTTTTATTTTGAGGGCGGCATTGCTTCTTATGCCCGCCATATTAACCGCAACAACGAACCAAAACATGATAATATTTTTTACATTGACAAAGAGCAGGATGATGTTCGGGTGGAAATCGCCCTTCAGTACGTCAATGAATATAAAGAATCTACTTTTTCATTTGCTAATAATATTTTTACCACTGAAGGCGGCATGCACTTAATTGGTTTTCGCACCGCTTTAACCCGGGTTTTGAATGCTTATGCCCGGCGGCAGGGGATTTTGAAAGAGAAAGATGAGAATTTGAGCGGTGATGATGTCCGCGAGGGATTGACCGCGGTGATTAGCGTTAAAGTTAAAGAGCCGCAGTTTGAAGGCCAGACCAAAGCTAAGCTAGGCAATGCCGAGGTTAAGCCGATTGTGGAAAATATTTTTGCTGACAGTTTTAATTTCTTTTTAGAAGAGCATCCCCGGGATGCCGAAGCAATTATTGGTAAAGCTCTGCTGGCGGCTCAAGCGCGCCGGGCCGCTCGTGCCGCTCGGGATTCGGTTTTACGCAAGGGCGCCCTGGAGGGATTTGCCCTGCCTGGCAAATTAGCAGATTGTTCCAGTAAAGATGCTGCTAAATCAGAGTTGTATATTGTTGAGGGTGATTCGGCTGGAGGGTGTTTCGACGGTGATATAAGGGTTGCTTTAATGGATGGTAGGATACTTAGCTTCAAGGAGCTTGTAGCCGAAAATAAAAAAGGCAAGAGGAATTATTGCTACACAATTAATAATAGTGGGACGATTGGAGTTGGCCTAATCAAAAACCCCAGAAGAACTAAGAAAAATGTTAAAGTCATCAAAGTGATTCTCGACAATGATGAAGAGGTTGTTTGTACTCCATATCATAAGTTCATGTTAAGAGACGGTAGTTATATCGAAGCCCAAAACTTGAGAACTGATATGAGTTTGATGCCTTTGCGAAGGAAGTTGTCTAAAATAGAGCACCGGATAACTATTGAGGGTTATGAAATGATTTATGAACCCAAAAGACATCAATGGGTGTTTACTCATGTGCTTTCAGATAGGTATAATTTAGAAAATAAAAAATACAGTGAATCCTTAGGCGATTGTAAGCATCATCTTAATTTTAATAAATTAAATAACAATCCAGAAAATATCATCAGGATGACCAAGAAAGAACACATGGATTTGCATGCTAAAATGGTTGAGAAAACTATCCTTCGTGAAGACATCAAAGAAAAGTGCCGAAAAATTCATCAAACTGCAGAGTACCAAGCCAAGATAAGCAAAATAATGTCCACTCCAGAAATGCGGGAAATGTTATCCAAAAGAGCCAAAAAACAATGGGAGAATGAAGATTACAAAAGATATATGATTCAAAAGTTTCTTGAATTTTACAACAGCAATCAAGAATACCGAGAAAAATCACAAGCCATACTAAACCAAGCTCAAAAAGAACATTGGTCAAGACCAGAAAATAGAAAAATACAGGCCCGAAGAGTAGAAAAATATTTTAATGAGCACCCAGAAGTTAAAGAGAAATTTAGCGCAATAGCGAAAAAACAATGGGATAACCCCAACTTGAGAAAGTGGAGAAGCGGGAAAACTAAAGAACAATGGACCTCAGATTTTAGGGCGAGAAGAAAAAAAGCGTATAATAAAATATATTTTGAGCACTCTATAGCTTTTATGAAAGGAGTTTTAGAAAGTCGGGGGGGCTTAGAGAAATATGATCAGGAAAGAACTAAAAAAGGGGACACTAACTTGCTTAAAAAGGAAACTTTCATGGAAAGATTTTTTGATGGCGATGAAAATACAATGCTTGAGGCAGTTGAAAATTATAACCACAAAATAAAAAGGATTGTTCGACTCAAGAAAAAAATAGATGTTTATGATTTAGAAGTAGAAGGTACTCATAATTTTGCGCTATCTTCAGGAGTGTTTGTTCATAATTCGGCCAAGCAAGCCCGTAATCGGAATTTCCAAGCCATCCTGCCTTTGCGGGGAAAAATTCTTAATGTAGAGCGGGCTCGGCTGGATAAGATGTTAGCCAATAATGAGATTAAATCTCTTATCATTGCCATGGGCACTAATATTGGCGAGCAGTTTGATATTTCTAAACTACGTTATGAAAAAGTTATTATTATGACTGATGCGGACGTTGATGGCTCGCACATCAGCACTTTGCTTTTGACCTTTTTCTATCGCTATTTCCCGGAAATCATTACCAAAGGCCACTTGTATCTGGCTCAACCCCCGTTGTACCGGGCGCAGGTTGGTAGAGATGTTCGCTGGGTGTATAGTGATGCGGAGCTAGAAAAGGTACAGAAGGAAATGTTGGCTGGACGCACAAAATCAAGAAATCCTTCGGCACGGCTCAGGACAGGTCAAAAAATCAACCCTTCGGCGACTCGACTTGAGCTCGCCGACAAGTCAAGCTCAGGGCAGGGAAAATCAAGCGGTGAAGAAGTAACTCAAGGCGAATATACGACTTCTGTTTCTATTCAACGTTACAAAGGCCTTGGTGAAATGAATCCCTCTCAACTTTGGGATACAACAATGGATCCGGAATTTCGGGCGATGAAGCAGGTGACAGTTGAGGACGTGGAAAAAGCTGATGAAGTTTTTGAGACCTTAATGGGCTCCGAAGTCGGCCCGCGCAAGCGGTTTATCCAAACGCACGCTAAAAGTGTGAGGAATTTGGATATTTGACTTATCCACACCACACTTGACAAGTTTCAGATATCTGCTATTATGTAGATAAGAGCCCGGGGAAGGGGCTTTTTAAAATCGGGGCGTAATCCTAATCTACGAATGCTACAAATAAATTCGTAGCATTTGTAGAATTCGTAGATTTGGATATCATTCGTAGATTTGGATTATGTTTTTAATACTTTATAAAATATGAAAGGCATCTCATCCCTAATAGAGTATATTAAAGATTCCAAGACAGAATTAAAAAAAGTCACTTGGCCAACCAGACAAGAGACCATCAAGCACACCCTAATGGTCATTGGCGTCAGTCTGGGCGTGGCCGCGTTTTTGGGAATTGTAGATTACATTCTCTCTACTATTTTTGAAAGTTTTGTATTGAAATAAAAATAATAAATCAATAAATTAATAAAAAAGACGACAGATGAAAATATGGATATATGAATATATAATAAATTATGCCTAAACAAGTTTTACAAGAAGGCCGTCGCTGGTACATTCTCCATACTTATTCTGGCTATGAAGAGAATGTTTCTTATAATCTCCACCAGAGAATCGAGTCAATGGACATGGAGGATAAAATTTTTGATATTTTAGTACCAACTGAAAGACGAATAAAAATTAAAAACGGGAAAAGGCGAGTGGTTGAAGAAAAGATTTTCCCAGGTTATGTATTGGTAGAAATGATAGTTACTGATGACTCTTGGTATGTGGTGCGCAATACTCCTAATGTTACGGGTTTTGTTGGTTCTGGCACTACGCCGACTCCTGTTTCGGAAGTTGAAATCAAAGCTATTCAGAAACGAATGGGTGTTGAAGAGCCAAAATATAAGATTGATGTTTCCCCTGGCTCGCCAGTGAAAATTATAGACGGACCGTTTAAAACTTTTGAAGGCAAGGTTTCCAATATTGATGAAGCTCGCGGCAAGGTGAAAGTGCTGGTTTCTATGTTTGGACGCGAGACGCCAGTAGAACTGGATTTTTTACAGGTTAAGAAGATGTAGCTATTCGCAAATGATTCGCTAATCGGGATTCGCTAATCATTCGCCAATATTTTTTTTATATGTCGCTAATGTCGTCGCTAATAAAGAATATACTCGCGAATAATTTCGCGAATAAAAAAATAATAAAAAATAAAAACCATGAGCGAAATAATTTTACCCAAAGAAAGCTATGAGTTGATGAGTGTTTTGTTCGAGGTTCATAACGAATTAGGTCCGATTTACAAAGAGAAAGATTATGCTGATACAGTTGAAAGGAAATTAATTTTAAAAAGCATTCCATATTTCAGAGAACGAAAGTTGAGTGAATTTTTTCCAAATGTTAATATTAAAGCATTGGTCCCTGATTTCGTGATAAGGATGTGTATCATATTTGATGCCAAAGCCTGGCGGAGAATAAAAGATGAGGATGTCAGGCAAATGTGTCGTTATCTAGACCAGTCAGGTTTACCTTTAGGCATCGTTGCCAATTTTAGAAGACAGAAATTAGAGTATAAAAGAATAATTAATCCTAAAAGAGATAAGGTCAGATGGCCTTAATTAGTCTTACCGATTCATTAGTGATAAGTTATCCGCATTTAAATTAGCGACATAAATAAGTACATTCGCGATTTATTCGCGAAATCGTATTAGCTAATAATTCGCGAAAAGTCTATGAGCAAACCAATCAAAACAATTATAAAACTCCAAATACCCGCAGGCAAAGCAAATCCCGCGCCGCCTGTTGGCCCGGCTTTGGGCCAGCACGGCCTTAATATTCAAGAGTTTTGCGTTAAATTCAATGATGCGACTAAAGATAAGGGCGGCGATGTTATCCCGGTGGAGATCACGGTCTATGGGGACCGAACTTATGATTTTAAATTAAAAACTTCACCAGCGGCCGAGCTAATCAAGAAAGCCGCTGGCATAAAAAAGGGTTCTGGCAAGGCGTTGACCGATAAGGTCGGTAAAATTACCCGCGCTCAACTTAAAGAAATTGCGGAAATAAAGATGCCGGATTTGAATGCTAATGATATTGATGCCGCCATGCGTATTGTTGAAGGTACGGCCAGACAAATGGGCGTGGAGATTAAGAGTTAATTTCTAATTTTCAATTTCTAATTTTCAATCAATTTTCAATTAATCAATTTTCAATTTTTTGAATAATAAATAAAGAATAATATCAGCCAAAGGCTGATGAGCCCCTGGCTCAAATAATAAATCGATGAAGAACCCCATCATCCGCACAATCTATCTCTATCTTTTCTCCCTAGTAGGTTTGGCTCTGCTGGCTATTGGCGCGTATCGTTTTGTTGATTTAGGCCTTAAAACTTGGATTTTTACTAAAGCTGACCAGGACGCGTCATCTTACATTGCTAGGCCAATTTCTCTTGGCTATGATCCTGAATTTGCCAGCATGCAGTCCATCAAAAACTGCGAAGAAAAATGTGAACTCAACGAGGTTCAAATCGCCGCGATTGATGAATGGATGCAAAATTATGAGGAGTGGAAAGAGAACGAGAAAGAGCAGGAAAAAATTGATTACACTACCCAACGCCGCCAGCGCACCGCTTCCAGTTCTTTAGCCCTGCTCATCGTCGGGCTACCCCTATATTTATATCACTGGGGGTTGATTAAGAGAGATGTGAAAAAAAGGAAAGAAGAGGAAGAGGAAGAAGAGGAAAGCTAATTTCAAAAAAAATAATCTAAAAAAGTCAGTCCTTTCTATGGGGTTGACTTTTTTATTTATTTGTGATACGATTGAATATCGTAATATTGATCTTTGAAAATTCATATTTTATACCAAGAAAGGAGGTGAACTCTCTAGTCAATCCGTCTAGTCATTCCTAAACCCCTCAAATCCAAAGAGGTAGGCCATGTATCAAGAACAGCTTGATCCGCGCCGTTTGTGCTGGAAAAAGCCGGTCTACCTTCTGGTGGTTCTGGCTTTTCTGTATTGCGTTCTTCCAATTCGGGATATCGCTTTTAGGATAGTTGATGATATTCGGAATTTTAGCGAAAACCGAATTGTGGAGGTGTTAAAGGCAGAAGCTGCTTGGCAGGTCCGAGAGAAAGTCTGCGAGAGGGCTCTGTTAAAAGGTAAAGATTATGGTCCTGAAGACTTCTTTAACGACAGGGCCGTATTGGTAACCGTCAGGAGCCAGATCAATGGCCGGATAACCGCAAGCAATATAAGCGGTCTTCCTGTTGACATTTCCAAAACCATTGACGAAACCTTGCGTGGACTTTATGAAATGGCCCATCAGAATTTTTCTAGAATGGGAGACATGGGCAGTGAAAAACTAAGCCGCGAAGAACAGGCCAGAAATAGCTGGCGGTGGCATGAAGCAGAAATAAAAGCACCATTACCTGAAGGTTTTGAGCCGTTAGCATCTTCAATAAATTGGCTTGCTTTTGGGCGATGGTTGCTCATTACCTACGTATGCTTCTTGCCCTTTGCCTTTATTCTTATCCTGTTTCAGCTTTGGCTCAAGGGTAACTGGCAGGCCATGTGGCAGGAGCCATTCCTTCGGGCTAGGTATTTCTTTTTGGCAGTCTTAGCAGGCCCAATTGGCGTTGCCATTTATAGCGGGTTTGATCCAGCTCTAAAATGGCGTTTCACCAAACTGCGAGCTGATTATTGTCGACAAGCAGGAAACTGGCGCCTAAGCCCTGCTGAAGAAAATACTCTCTGGCTCCAGGCCGAACAGCCAATCTTGAATTTTCAAGAAGCCCTTTTAAGGGTCAAGGAAATGCCGGAGCTCGTTGCCCGGAAATCAAGATTGGCAATGGCTGTTAGTTGTCTTTCAGTTGTGATCAGCTCTCCATTTCTGGCTTTTTCAACAAGCTTTGCGCTTGGCCAGAATGAGGAACGGGTCATGATTATAAAATTAGTCAACTTTAAAGAGGGAGAGGACTTAGAAAAGTTAGACTGTTTGACAGTATGGGTAGCAACAGTCATTGATTATGTGCTGCCCGCAAGACCGCAAACCACAGCGGCGAAGGTTGAGCAGACCGAGGCCCCGGCAAATCGCTGGGCGAACCGTGCATGGTTCTTGCCTCCAAGCTTAGCCCCGCCCGCTAAGCTAAAGGAGGTAGTACCATGAAACACCTATTGTTGGTAGTTGTTTTCGTCGCTTTCGTCGTCGTTGTGATCCCCATCAATGCTTATGCCCTCGTTAATATTGAGGGTGTTGGCATTCTTTCGTGGGAATCCTCCAACCCGAGCAGTTTGTCTCCTTATTTTATCAGGTTGGCATTCAAGAACCCCGAAATTGGAAAGATTGCTGGCCGAACCGTCAAATGCAAAGTAACAATGGACGGTAAGGACAGTAAGGGCATGGATTGTGCCTTGAGCCAATTTCAGATGTCATGGGAGGTCGGGAGCGACAGCAATTTTGTGGAAGAAATTTCCATTGGCCAGTTTCATTTTGGCCGCGAGCTGGAACGGTTCTTTTTAGATCAGGATCGTCCAGTCAATGTAGGCATGAAGTCCCCGTTTACGCATCGGGGAATTATGGCTACTGGAAATCTTTGGCAGTTTGGATGGGATGTCGGCGCCTGCGGCGGGAATAGCTGCCAGGCGGATAACAATAAAAATTTTGATTGGTTTGGGCGTATTAAGTATGAACCAATCAAAACGCTTGTTTTTTCCGCTTCTGCCTGGGGCGGACCACAGCCAAACAGTCATCGTCGGGCCGGAATCTTCGGCTTTGAATACGATGGCCGGCTGTTTCGGTTGCGTTCCGAGACCTCATGGTTCAGGGAAGGCAAGGAGGATTGGACTGGTGATAACTATGCCTTGGCATTATATAAAGGCTTTGGTTGGTTGGAGCCAGTCGTTTGCTGGGAGGATGATGTCGTCGGCGCTGAACACGCAAGATCGTTTAGCGCGGGCATCAATTTCCTCGGAGAGAGTATGAAGTTGCAAATTGATTGTTTATTCGGCAAAGGATTTAGTCCTTTATTTCGAACAGCAGTTGTTTGCAGCTTCTAGTTTTATAGCGCGCAGTGTGAGTAATCCTTCGGGATTCCATTGCGCGTTTTTTTATTTGACAATATTCTTAAATTTAGTATAATAAACCAATAAACGCAATAAATTAATAAATAAAACTCGTGGGAGCGCTGATTAGTCATCAGTGCGTTATTGACCCTTCGACAAGTTCGGGGTCTTCGACCACCAGGAGAAATCATTATGCGTTCAAAACACTATAAAGAACTAAAAAAACAAATTGACAAAACTAAAGTTTATCCAATTGTAGAAGCAGTGGATATTTTGAAAAAGATGGCTCGGAAAAATTTTGATGAATCAGTGGAAGTTCACATCAGGTTAGGCATTGATCCTAAAAAAGGCGAACAACAGGTTCGTGGTGCTGTTAGTTTGCCGCATAGCACCGGCAAGACCCGTCGGATTGCGGCTTTTACCAATAGTCCGGAAAAAGCTAAGCAAGCGGGTGCTACCTTGGCTGGCGGCCAAGATTTAATTGATGAGATAAAAAAGACCGAAAAGACCGATTTTGATGTGGCAGTAGCTGAACCCGCAATGATGAAGTCCATTGCCCCAATTGCCCGTATACTTGGCACTCGTGGTTTAATGCCCTCGCCAAAAACCGGCACTGTTAATCCAGACATAGAAGCAGCCGTCAAAGAATTGACCGGCGGCAAAGTTAATTTTAAAAACGATGACAGCGGCAATGTCCATCAATTGGTTGGCAAAGTTTCATTGGATAAAGGAAAATTATTTGACAATGTTAAAGCGTTTGTTGAGGCGATTAAGAAAATTAAACCAGCTGGCGTGAAAGGCGAATATATTAAAGGCATAACTTTGTGTACGACCATGGGTCCTGGAATAAAGATAACTGCATAAAGAATTTAAAAAAACAAGCCTGTGGATTTCCGGGCTATCTTATTTTGACAAGGAACATTTTCTGTGACATATTTTATTTATGAGAAACTTTTTGAATAAAATTGAAGTTAATCCTAAAATTTTAGGTAATAAGCCAATAATTCGCGGAACCAGGATTTCTGTCGAATTTATTTTAGAATTGCTTGATTCTAAAATGACTCCACAGGAAATAGCTCAAGAGTACCCACAGCTCACCTTAACTGATGTTTATGCGGCAATTTCCTACGCTACCGGGATAGTTAAGCAAGAGGAAATTTTGATTCCTAAATTTACTGACTAATGATGTTAAAATTTTTAGCTGATGAAAATATCGCTCCAAGAGTTATTGCCGAGCTGATTGGTTATGGTTATGAGACCCGGTCGATTATTGATATAAAACCGGGATTATCTGATGATGAAATTATTAAATTGGCTGGAAGAGAGAATCGAATCATCCTAACTCACGATAAAGACTTTGGAAATATTTTAAAATACCCCCTCAAAAAGCATAAGGGGGTTATTTTAATTCGTTTGAAGAATCAATCACCTCAAAATGTGATAAAATATCTTGTTCCACTTATCAAAAGTCAGAAAGAAAAATTAAAAGATTCTTTGGTTATATTAAGCGAACAGGGCATAAGATTTTATAAAAGTTTTAGTGGATAACTTAGGCTTGTTTTGTTTTTAGGGTTTGGTATAATTAAGAAACGAAAATACCAGGAAACAAAAAACAAAAATTGGAGAAAGAATATCTGTTCTCTAATTTTTTATACTGTAAATTATGTTAGAAGAAAAATTCGCGCGCCCGAGCTGGGACGAGTACTTTATGGGCATTACAAAAGCCGTTGCTGTCCGGGCCACCTGCGATCGCGGACGTTCTGGTTGTTGCATAGTCCGCGATAAAAGAATTTTAGTAACTGGCTATGTCGGTTCGCCCAGCGGTTGCGTTCATTGTGATGAAGTTGGTCACGAGATGCATACTGTTCGTCATTCTGATGGTCATGAAAGCCAGCATTGCATTCGCACTGCTCATGCAGAACAAAATGCTATTTGTGAGGCAGCGCTTTTAGGCGTTTCTTTGCAAGGGGCTACTCTTTATTGTCGGATGACTCCTTGCTATACCTGCGCTAAAATGATTATTAATTGCGGAATTAAGCGAGTAGTTTGTGAAAACGATTATCAGGCCGGAGAACGCAGTAAGGAGATTTTCATGGAAGCCGGCGTAGAATTGGATATTCTTAATCAAGAAATCGTTGAATACGATAACCAACCAGTGGTTGAGTCTTTAGACAAAATTGGAAGCAGGGACAAAAATAAAATCCTCGCTGTCGTTGGCATGCCCGGTTCTGGCAAAAGCGAAGTTACAAAATACATTGAATCCAAGGGTTATAAAAAAGTTTATTTTGGCCAAGTTACTTTTGATGAGCTTGGGAGACGGGGATTAGAAACCAATGAAACCAATGAAAAATTTGTTCGCGAGGACTTGCGAAAGCAATATGGCATGGCGGCTTTTGCGATTCTTAATATTCCAAAGATTAAAGTATATTATAGCGGTGGCAGCAATGTCGTCATTGAAAGCTTGTACTCTTGGCAGGAATATCTAAAAATCAAAGAAGAATTCGGCGATAGTTTTAAGGTGATTGCTGTCCAGGCTTCGCCCCAAATTCGATATGGGCGGGTTGCGGGTAGGGTAGAATATCAAAATAATGTGGAGCGCCTATTTACTCTTGATGAAGTCGCCTCCCGCGACAAAGCCCAGATTGAAAATTTGGCTACTGCCGGACCAATTGCTATGGCTGATTTTACTATTTTAAACAATGGAAGCAAGGAAGAGTTGCATGGAAAAGTTGACGAGGTGTTGGAAAAAATACAGCAGATTTAGCACCTGCTTCGCCGTCAAGGCGGGGATTATAACGGATTCCAAATCTGCTTTTAATCTGCTGTAATCTGCTGTATAATATATTTATGCAGATTAAAATTAAGAAATTAAAACCAGAAGCAGTCATTCCGTCTTATGTTCATCCCGGTGATGTTGGCCTTGATCTGCATTCGCTTGAAGATTACGAACTCCAGCCCGGCGAACGTCATATTTTTTATCTTGGTTTTATTTTAGAGTATCCAGAGGGTTATGCCGCAATTATTAAAGACAAAGGGAGTTTGCCTAAAAATGGTGGTGTTCACACAATGGGCGGCGTTTATGACGTTGGTTATCGCGGTGAATATAATGTCATACTCATTAATCTTTCTGATAAGCCTTACAAAATTTTAAAACACGATAAAATCGCCCAGCTTATAATTTTTCCCGTGGCCATTGCCGAGCTCCAAGAAGTCAGTGAACTTAGTAAAACCTCCCGCGGCATCGGCCGATTCGGTTCAACCGGAAGATGATATCCGTGATTAGCGGTTTCAAAAAATAATCCTTTATAATCTGCTTAAATCTGCTGTATGCAACAATACCTCGACATCGTAAAAAATATTTTAGAACGCGGTGAAGAAAAACAAGACCGCACCGGCACCGGTACGATTTCTTTGGCGGGCGTTATGTTCAAACATGATATGTCTTGCGGCTTTCCCTTGCTCACCACAAAGAAAGTCGCTTATAAATGCGTCCGCACCGAGCTGGAATTTTTTATCAAAGGCATCACTGACAAAAAATGGCTTCAAGATCGAGGCAATCATATTTGGGATGAATGGTGCACTCCCTTAAAAGTGCCTTACGCTCATGACGAAGAAACTAAAAAAAGAATGCTCGAGGAACGCGATTTAGGCGCAAGCTATGGTTGGGAGTGGCGGCATTTTGGAGCTGAATATAAAGATTATAATACCGACTACACTGGCCAGGGCGTTGACCAGCTCAAGAAATTAGTAGAGGAAATAAAAACCAAGCCCTGGAGCCGTCAGATGTTAGTTATTGCCTGGAATCCATTAGACATAGATAAAGCCGTTCCGCCATATTGTCATTACGCTTTTCAGGTTACCGTTGTCAACAATAAACTTAATTTGTTCTGGAACCAGCGGTCAGTTGATACTGCTTTGGGCCTGCCTTTCAATATCGCCAGCTATGCCACGCTTTTACATTTATTGGCCTTGGAAACGGGCTACGGGGAAGGAACCTTAGTTGGTTTTTTGGGCGATACCCATATTTATCTAAATCATATTGACGGCCTTAAAGAACAAATCACTCGCGATCCAAATAAATATCCCTTGCCAACAATACAAACTGAAAATTTTACTTCCATATTTGATTGGCAATATAGTGATACTAAACTTATTAATTATCAAAGTTATCCAAAAATTTCTTTTGAGATAGCTGTATAAGTATTCGCCACCAGTCATTCGTCACTAGTCACTGGGGACGAGTTTAATCACGTTTTTTTATAGATTTAAGTTTAATTTGAAAAATATGGGTGTAAAGAATTTCTACGAACTGGACGCCTGGAAAAAGTCCAAGGGGTTAACAAAGGACATATATAAAGTGACTGAAAGTTTTCCAGCGGAAGAGAAGTACAATATAATCAGTCAGAAGAGAAGAGCGATTGTCTCTGTATGTACTAATATAGCCGAAGGGTTTGGAAGGTTTTTCTATAAGGATAAAAAGAGATTCTACTATCAAGCCCGGGGTTCGATCCAAGAAGTTCAGGCACTATTAATTTTATCGTATGAGTTAGAATATTTATCAAAGGGGACTTACATTGATTTGTTTCAAAAAAGCACAGACGTTTCAAAGTTGATGAATGGTTTAATAGCTTCAGTCGGTGGCAGCATAAACCCTAGTGACGAGTGACTATTTATGATAAACTAACTAAGCCACTAATTTTTACCATACAAACTTAACCCCACAAATATGAAACTTATATTGATGATGGCAATGACCTTAGACGGCATCATTGCCAAAGACAAAACTCAAAACGTGGATTGGACTTCCTTGGCTGACAAAAAAGCCTTTGTGGCAGAAACAAAAAAGCACAAAGCGATAATTTTTGGCGAAACCACTTTTTTTGTTATGGGCGGAAAACCCTTGCCTGAGCGTTTTAATTTGGTTCTTTCTCTAACTCCGGAAAAATTTAAAGACCAAGAAGTTCCCGGCACTTTAGAATATTTCAAGGGACCGCCAGCCGATGTGCTTAAACATTTAGAAAACAAGGGTTACGAGACCGCTATCCTTGGCGGTGGCGCTGGCACCAATGCCGCTTTTCTTAAAGCTAATTTAGTTGACGAAATTTTAATCACAATAGAGCCAAAAGTTTTTGGCAGAGGATTAAATTTTACCGAAGGCGAAGACTTGGACCTGGAATTAGAGTTGCTTGAGTCCAAAGAAATAGGGGATAATGCGGTGCAGTTGAGGTATAGAGTCAAGTCTAAAGTCTAAAGTCAAAAGTCTAAAATAGAGTTAAAGGTCTAAAAGTGTTTTCTAAGGTCAAATGTTAAACCTTTCCAAGAAGAAGTCCTGGCTTGGAACTACTTTTGACTTTTGACTTTAGATTTTAGATTTAATTTATGCCAAAAGGAAAATTTATAATTTTTGAAGGCCCTGATGGTTCGGGTCAAACAACTCAAGCCTCATTGCTGGCTGACAGCTTAACTAAAGCTGGCAAAAATATTTTTTTAACCAAAGAGCCGGCCGATGAACTAGACAAAGGAATAATTCGGAGTATTTTGAGGAGCAAAAATAAAGTTTCCCTAGAAACACTTGAGCTTTATTTTACTGCCAATCGGGGCCATCATCTTGATGCCCAGATTAAACCAGCTTTAGACCGGGGCAAGTGGGTAGTCTGTGATAGATACTTTTTCTCAACTTTAGCTTTTGGTATGCTGGAGATTGATTATCGCTGGTTATGGGAAATTAATAGCAAATTTGTTGTGCCTGATTTAACTTTCTTTTTGGATGTGCCAGCCGATGTGTGCATGGATAGATTACAACGTCGCGGCGGGGAGCGCGAACTTTTTGAACAAGAACAAAAGCTCGACCAAGTTATTAAAAATTATAAGGAAGTTTTTGGCAAAAATCAATTTCCTAATGTGTTTATCATTGATGGTGACCGGGATATAGGTATTATTGCCAAAGAAATCTGGGGCATTGTTAGCGCGCGATTAAAATAAAACGCAGATTATTAAACGCAGAAAGGAGGGCGTTATGTCTGTAATCAGCAAGGATTATGGTTTTCTGGTTGTGAATTTTTCACCGTTCTTTAAAGTCACTTTCCGAACCAGCTCATTAAAAGACTTCTTCATGAATTGGGATGTTGATTTATGGAGGACTGGCGAGGTTTGGAGAGTCAGTTGTTCTTTCTGTATTTATCGGTCTCATAGACTTTATTTCGAAGTGGCTTTTCCGGACGTTTTGATGCCTGGTGGCTATCCTAAAAGAGTTTGGTCCTTTTGGGTTAGACAACCACAATATTGGGGTAGTTGGATTTTTCAGCCAATCTGGAGCTAAGTCTCTTGTCTCATATTTACGCAGGTCTGTCGGATTTTTCCGTCAGACCTTTTTTTATTTTCCTAATTATGCTAAGCTAAAATCAGTTAATACCACACTTTCATTTGAGATATTTGAGAATATTCGAGATAATTAGAGGTAATATTTAACTTTAGAATTTATGCAAGAAAAATATATACCCATAATAGGTTTGGAGATTCATAGCGAGTTAAAAACCAAGTCCAAGATGTTTTGTAATTGCGATAATGATCCAGGCGGCAAGGCTCCAAATTCCGTTATTTGTCCGATTTGCACGGGTCAGCCAGGAACCTTGCCAGTGCCTAACAGGCAGGCGATAGAGTGGACCATTTTAACTGGGCTAGCCTTAAATTGTCAGATTGCCAAACAAACAAAATTTGACCGTAAAAATTATTTTTATCCAGACTTGCCAAAAGGCTACCAAATTTCTCAATATGATCAGCCAATTTGTTTTAAGGGGTATATAGAAATAAAATCAGACGATCCCGAGGCAATCCGTGATAAACGAGTGGATATAACCAGAATTCATTTAGAAGAAGACACTGGCAAGCTTGTTCACCCGCAAGGGTCAAAAAGCTCAAATGTTGATTTTAATCGCGCCGGCACTCCGCTTATGGAGCTTGTAACCGAGCCAGATATGCACACTGCCATGGAAGCTAAAAATCTTTGCCAAGAATTTCAAAAAATACTTCGTTACCTTGATGTTTCAAACGCTAATATGGAAAAAGGAGAGATGCGCTGCGAAGCAAATATCAGCGTCCAGCAAACCGGCAAATGGCGAAAAAAGGGAAGCGAGGTTATCCCTGTCGGCAAGTATAAATTAAATCCAAAAGTAGAAGTCAAAAATTTAAACTCTTTCAAAGCCGTAGAGCGCGCCATTGAATATGAAATCAATCGCCAGACCAAATTATTAAATCAAGGCAAGGCCGCTGAAATAGTCCAAGAAACTCGCGGCTGGGATGAAGCCAAGGGGGTCACTTTCAGCCAGCGCGAGAAAGAGTCAGCCCACGATTACCGCTATTTTCCGGAGCCGGATATCCCGTCTTTAGAAATTAATCAAACTTGGATTAAACAAATAAAAAAGAAATTGCCGGAATTACCCCGAGCTAAAAAAAATCGTTTTATGGGACAATATGATTTCGCGTCAGCTGATGCCCAGATTTTGGTTAGTAATCCAGAGTTAGCAGATTATACAGAGCAGGTGTTATCTGAACTTCACAGCTGGCTTATTTCAACTCAAGGCATTGAAGAAAGTGAAGACGAAATTTGGGGGGTGAACAAGAAAAAAATGGCTAAGTTGGTTGCTGGTTGGTTGATTAATAAACTGGGAGCCTTGATGATTCAAGAAGGTGCAACAATTGATAAACTTAAAATCACCCCGGAAAATTTTGCCGAGTTTATTACTTTAGTTTATGAATCAAAAATTAATTCTGCTGCTGCTCAAAAGATATTAGCCGAGATGTATAAAACTGGAGCTGACCCGAGTCATATTCTACAAGAAAAAGATTTGAGTCAAACTAGCGATAAGATCGAATTAAGTTCAATTATTGCTCAAGTTATCAAAAATAATCCTAACCCTGTGGCGCAATACAAAAAAGGCAAGGAAGGCGCGATTATGTTTTTAGTAGGTCGGGTGATGAAACAAACTAAAGGTAGGGCTAATCCTACGGTGGTTCAGAAAATATTGAGAGAGAAGTTGGTGTAATTCGACTCTGACTTGGACATTCGGCTGAGCTCAGTCGAAGCCTCAGCGGTATCGGCAGTCTGCGACTGCCATGTTCTTTATCCAAAGGCTAAAAGTTATCCACATTTTTCCATTGACCTAACATTTTTAAGGGGGTATAGTAAAGGATAAGAGTTATGTGCTAACTTTGGTATAAAACTTACCACCCTAAATATTCAGCCTAAATTTAATTTGACGAATTAAAGTAATTTCTCTTTTGTATTCTGAATAGATTAGCAATTGC